>JALZEL010000278.1 GCA_030862075.1 Actinomycetota bacterium
TCAACCAGAGCACTGCTTTCGGCCCTACGGACACCGCGATCATCAGTAAGCGGGCCAAGATTCTGTCTATGATCCAGGCAGCTTTCGCGCTGGTGATCATCGCCGTGATCGTAGCCCGTGCTACCGCACAATGAACCAAAGGATAAAGGGTAGTGATAGAGAGCTAGATCGCATCGTTTTCTTTAGCGACGCCGTCTTTGCTATCGCCATAACCTTGTTGGTATTGAGCATCGAGGTGCCCCAGATACCGGAAAACCTCGTGGCCGAAGAGCTTCTCGATCAACTGTTCGATCTGGGGCGCAACATGTTGAGTTACGTAATCAGCTTCCTTGTTATCTTCTCCTTCTGGACGGTTCACCACAGCATCTTCAGCAGCATTAGGGGCTACGATAGGGGGCTGCTATGGCTGAATGGGTTGTTCCTAATGGCTGTCGCGTTCCTACCTTTCCCTTCAGCATTGCTCGGCGAGTATGGAGACCAGCAGCTAGTGGTGGCGATCTACGCCGGTAGTATGGCCGTAACTAGGCTGCTACTGAGCGCGGTGTGGTGGTACGCCTCAATCGGGCGGCGCCTGATAGCCAGCGACCTCGACCCAGGCCTGATAAGGGCTCACCACGTCCGTGGGGTAGTCATACCGCTAATATTCCTGATCTCGATAGGCATCTCTTTCTTTAGCGTGAGAGCCGCCATATATTCTTGGGTATTGTTAGCTTTCAGCAACTTCGTAGGCCTCCGCATGCTCTATAGAAGATACCAGGGGTGACACTTTTTGGGGATATCCTACTCCCGGTGATACTCCTCGCCCTGCTGGTTTACTACGAGCGTGTAGACACGCACGAGCCCGAAAGGCTTCAACCGGGGTAACCTGCAGATTAGATTGGGTAGCTCATAAGTTCAGGGGCCGGTGCGTAGCAGCACCGGCCCCCAATTCTTGCGCAAAGCCGGCAGCGGGCTGGCTCAGGCACCCGCGCCGAGGGCTAGCCCGAAGAGGTCTTCGTCGTCAGTGTAGAGGTCCAAGAGCCGGAGGCCGCCCTCGTCGAAAGCCTCCGCTATGGACTCACTGGTGAACTTGGTGCTGATCTCCGTCCGCATCCCTTCCCCCGCCTCGAAGGGGATCTGAAGACCCAGGGCCGCCACCGGCACCTTCTGTTCAACCTTAGAATCGAGCCACATCTCTACGCGCTCTTCGCCGGCGTTGTAAAACGCTCGATGCGCGAAGAGCTCCGGATCGAACTCCCCGCCGAGCTTGCGGTTCAGGACGTTTAGGAGGTTCTTGTTAAACCTAGCTGTGACGCCCGCCGCATCGTCGTACGCTGCCTCCAGAACGCGCGCGTGCTTGACGAGGTCTACCCCGACGAGGAGGTGGTCCCCTTTCTTCAGCCCGGCCCGGAGCCTCTCGAGGAACGACCGTCGTTTCTTCGGCGCGAAGTTGCCGATGGTGCCCCCGAGGAAGATGACGAGCCTCCCGGAGTCATCCCCCTGCCGGGGATAGGTCAGCAGGTACTCCAGCGAGTGGTCGAAGTCCCCGACGAAGCCGGAAATCTCCAGAGCCGGGTACTCTCTTAGGAGCCACTCTGCGCTGTCCCTGAGCGCTCTCTCGCTGACGTCGAGTGGTACGTAGCGGACCGGTCCGGAGCGTTCTTGGTAGGCCGTCATCGCGTCGAGCAGGGCACGTGTCTTGCTCGCCGAACCGCTTCCGAGCTCGACGAGCTCGCGGGCTCGGGTGCGCGCCACGATCTCCGGAGCCTTCACTTCGAGGATCGAGAGCTCCGTGCGGGTCTGATAGTACTCGGGGAGGGCCGTTATCTCCTCGAAGAGCTCCGAGCCCTCCGCGTCATAGAAGTACTTGGGCCAGGGCGAGAGGTCTTTGGGTGCGCTGAGCAGCCCGTCCCGCACGTCCTCGGCTATCTGCTCGAAGTCTTCGCCCTCTCCCCCGAGCGATTCTACCGTTGCCCTGCCCGTCCCGTGGCTCATAAGCCTCGTCTCCTTTGGAAGCGTATATGGGGTTTGCTAGCCCAGCCTGTTCAAGGCGAGGAGTGCCGCGGCGACGCCGCTGGAGCTGACGATCTCGCCGGCGGAGATCCTCTCCGCGATCTCCCCGGCCGGCACGAGCACGACCTCGACCCGCTCGTACTCGTCGGGTCGCGGGGCCGCCGAACGCGCGACCCTGCGGGCGAGGAAGAGGTGTGCCCAGTTGTCCTTGAGGCTCGGCGAAGAGGCTAAAGAGCCCAAAGGTTCCCACTCTCCCCCCGCGTAGCCGGTCTCCTCCAAAAGCTCCCGCCGGGCGGCCTTCTCCGGTTCCTCGCCCTCATCGACGAGCCCCGCGGGTAGCCCGAGCTCTATCCCCTCTATCGCGGGCCGGTACTGGCGCACGAGCACTACCTCGTCTTCTTCGGTCAGCGGGAAGACGATGGCGGCGTCTGGGCGTTCGATGACATAGTACGGGTCCTTTACGGCTCCGTCGGGCAGGCGGAGCCTGTCCGAACGCAGGGCGAAGTAGGGGGTCTCTATGAGCCTCTCCGAGGACAGGCGCTCCCAGCGCCCGCTCTCAGGCACCGGACACACCGTCGCCAGCGAGGATCTCCGGCAGGTCTTTCGTGAAGGCGCTCCGGGCCACCACGCGGTCGCAACCGGACTCGCGGGCAGCTACGGCCAGTTCTCTTTGAACGTGGGAGAGGAAGCCGACGACGGGCACGTCTCTTAGAGCTTCGTCGGATTTGACCTCCCGGAGGAGCTCTAGGGGCTCGAAGCGGCTCGAATTCAGGTCGAGGACTAGGAGGTCCGGCGGGGAGGCTGTCGCCTGCTCCACGAGCTTCCTCGGGCTGCGCGGGAACTTCGCTTCGATGCCCAAGATGTTGGCGGTCTCCGAGATCTTGCTCCTGAACAATAAGTCTTCGACGGCTGCGAGCACTCTTCTGGCCATAGGTAAAAGCCTCCCAGTCTCTGTGAGGTGTAGCTTACACATTCTACCCTCGGGTGGTGCGGTATCCTATCTGGGTGAACAGATTATTCAAACTGCGCTCAGGATTCAGGCGCGCCAAAGAAACCTTTTCCA
>JALZEL010000327.1 GCA_030862075.1 Actinomycetota bacterium
GCTTAGGTCCTCACCTTGATCTTCATCTCGCCGTAACCTATTAAGTGGGCCTGGCGTTCAGGACGTATTGTCTATGCGGGTGTGGTAGCCGTTCCCGAGCCGGCCGCCCAAAAACCCGCCCAAGAGCTCAAGTAGCAAGGCGCCGACGATTATCCCCGCGCCCACGAGCCCTACCTCCGTCAGGCCGCCGATGGCGGGCAGAACGCTCTGCTCCATGAAATCCTGCAGGGCCCTGAAGAGGGCACCGGGCAGGAAGCTACCGAAGAGAACGAGGATTATGCTCAGGAGAAGTCCCCACGCGACCGTCACTGCCCCGTTGCGTCCGCCGTCGAAGCGCACGAGACGTCCGGCCACGTAGCCGCCGATAAAGTAGGAGGCAAAGAGGACAAAGCCGACGACCACGAGGCCCGTGATGATGACGGCGTCGATGTCCCGGCCCGCGAGGTTGAGCGTGAAGCCCAGAGGGTTGAGCACGAGGCCCGTGAAGGCCAGCAAGATGCCGCTCGAAACTATGGCGAAGACGCACCCGATGAAGCTCGCCAGCCAATCCACCCCGCCATAGACCTCCCTGAGACGGGCCTCCCGTCCTTCAGGTGCCTCCGGATAATAGCCCCCCGGTTGTGTCTCCCCTTCCGCGCGGGTGCCGGGGGGCCGGATCACCCGCGTCTCCGGATCCTCCTCGCCGGGGGCATCACGCGGCGTCCCAGAAGCCGGCGTGCGTTCGACATTTTCGGGCGCGCCCTGACGCGTCGCCGTGTCCTCACCGCCCTGGCCTCCGTTCCCGGCGCGCGGCGCGCTCCTCGTCGCCTCCTCGGGTTTCCCCTCGTCGTCCAGAGGACCTCGCCTGCGGCGGTCCTCGGGCCTGTCTTGAGGCTTCTCTTCCATCTCTCCCCCTCGTCGTTCTGGTTCGCGACCTCTCGGCCACCGACCCTTAGTCCGGGTCTCTCCCTAATTCTACCCCGCTCGCGCCAATGTCTCACCTACTATGCCTTACGATACCCAACCACCGCGCCTTTTGTACAACTGGCCAAAGATGCTACGTTTTTCGGGGGCCTGGCTTGTACGCCGGGCCCTACTCAAGGGGTACGCGCGTTCATATCATAGCCTGTATGCTGTAGCGGGGCGCCGCGGAAGCGTCCGCGTGGCACATCTTAGGAAACGCGAAGAAGACAGGAGACACGGTTGGATACCCAGACCAAGCAAGACATCTTGAGGAAGGCCGAGGAGAGCAACGTCAAGTTCATCCGGCTCTGGTTCACGGACATATTGGGGGTGTTGAAGAGCTTCGCCATCACGATCGGCGAGCTCGACGACGCCCTGGACGGCGGGATGGGCTTCGACGGGTCCTCGATCACGGGCTACCAGGACATCGAGGAGTCGGACATGATAGCCATGCCCGACCCCTCGACGTTCCAGATCATCCCCTGGAGCCCGCAGGAGAACCCCACGGCCCGCATGATCTGCGACGTCCAGATCCCGGGCGGCGACCCCTACGTCGGCGACCCGCGCTACGTCTTGAGGCGCGCCTTGGAACGGGCCGACGAGATGGGCTTCTCCACGTTCAACTGCGGCCCGGAGCTCGAGTACTTCTACTTCAAGAACGACCAGTCCCCGGAGCCTTTGGACTACGGTGGGTACTTCGACCTCACCACGCTGGACGCGGCAACCTCCTTGAGGCGCGAGACCATAATGGCCCTGGAGTCCATGGGCATCAACGTGGAGTACTCCCACCACGAGGTCGCCATCTCCCAGCACGAGATAGACCTCAGGTTCGACGGCGCTCTGGAGATGGCAGACAAGGTCCAGACCTACAAGACGACCGTCAAGGAGATCGCCACCCGCCACGGGGTCTACGCCACGTTCATGCCCAAGCCGTTCCAGAACGAGAACGGAAGCGGTATGCACACCCACCAGAGCCTCTTCGCGAACGGCGAGAACGCCTTCTTCGACGCCGATGACCAATACTATCTCTCCGATGTGGGCAAGCAGTTCATCGCGGGACAACTCAAGCACGCGCGCGAGATCAGCCTCACCTTCGCCCAGTACGTGAACTCCTACAAGCGACTGGTCCCCGGCTACGAGGCCCCGGTCTACCTAGCCTGGAGCCGCCGCAACCGCTCGGCGTTGGTGCGGGTGCCGGTCTACCACCCGGGCGAGGCTCAGGCCCAGCGCGCGGAGTTCAGGTGTCCGGACCCCGCGGCGAACATCTACCTGTGCTTCGCGGCGCTCTTGCATGCAGGGCTCGAAGGCATCGAGAAGGGCTACGAGCTCCCCGAGCCGATGGAGCGCAACCTCTACGACCTCTCCGTCGACGAGCGCAAGAAGATGGGTATCGAGACCCTGCCCGTCGACCTCGGCGAAGCGATCCGGGAGGCCGAGGGTTCCGAGCTCATGCAGAAGGCCTTGGGTGAGCACGTCTACACGAGGCTCCTGGAGGTCAAGCGCGCGGAGTTCGAGGAGTACCGGCTGCAGGTCACGCCATACGAGATCCAGAAATTCTTGCCGGTTCTTTAAGCTGTTTAAGCCGGTCAGTCTGGGGTGCGGGCTGTCGTCCGCGCCCCTTCTGCTTTAGGGGCTCTTCAGGAACTTCGCCGC
>JALZEL010000289.1 GCA_030862075.1 Actinomycetota bacterium
CCCGTCGCAGTAGTGGCTATCTTCCGTCAACTCGGCGTTCCAGAGCGCCTGCTGACTATAGTCGAGGGCGAGAGCATGCTAAACGACGGTGTGGCGATCGTGCTGTTCAACATCCTGCTCGTCGCGACTTTAGGCGGCGAGGTTAGTGTCCTCAGTGGCTTCATCGACTTCTTCTTCGTGTTCTTCGGGGGAGCGGCGATCGGATCCGCGCTTGGTTTCATCGTCGCCCTCGTGCTACCCTGGCTCGACCGGTTGGCAGCCGCGGCGCTCTCGGTGGCTGTCGCCTACGGCGGCTTCGTGCTGGCCGACCATGTGCTCGGGTTCTCTGGGGTCATGGCAGCGGTCGCCGCAGGGTTGGTCCTTGGGGGGCTGGCCCCGAGTCGTGCCTCTGCGAAGGTGCGTGAGGCCTGGGAGGAGCTGTGGGAGTCGCTCGACTACATCGCCAACGCCCTGCTCTTCTTGCTGATCGGCCTCGCCATAGACCCGGATCTCATCGTCGAGAACTTTGGCGCCATTGCTCTTGCGATCGTCGTAGTTCTCGTCTCCCGAGCGGTGGCTGTCGTGCCGCTGGTCTCGGCGCTCGAGCGCTTTGCCGGCATCCCGCCGGTGGGAAGGCGCAACGAGGCGGTTCTTATCTGGGGTGGTTTGCGCGGGGGGGTAGCGCTCGCCCTCGCGCTCGCCCTTCCCGAGTCGCTCCCTGAGCGTGAGACGTTCGTCGCGATGACGGGCGGAGTCGTGCTCGCGACCTTGCTTCTCAATGCCACGACAATTGGCGCGCTAGTACACCGCCTGGGGCTCGACGAGCCGAGCCGCTCCGAACAGTTTTTGGCGGGCGTCGCGCGCCTCTCGGGCATAAAGGCAGCGCGCGAGCGTCTCGACGACCTGGACTTAGAAGATCCTACTATCTCGTCAGAGCTCGACGACGCTGAGCACTCGACGCGCGAGGAGCTTGAGCGTATCGAGCTTAACGATGAAGAGGAGCGCCAGGTCGTCACGCGCCGGGGCCTCTCCGTCGAGCGAGAGACCTACCAGCACCTGAGTGATGCCGGGTTGCTGCCACCCCCGGCGACGCGCACCCTGCTGCACGAGGTCGACGACCAGATCAAGGAGGTGGGGCTGGACCGGACCTCGAGGGACAGTCTGCGGCGCCGGGAGCGACCGAGAGTCGACCGTCTGGCGCAGCGTCTCACCGGATGGCTGCCCGAGCCAGCGGGGGAAGCTCCGGAAGAGATCGCCTACGCCGAGGCCAGCGCCCGGCGGCTCGCCGCGCGACGAGCGGGCGAGGCACTCGAAGAGCTCGAGCGCATGCCGGGAATAGAAGAGGAGGCGGTCGAAGACGCCAAGAAGGCGTTCGACCGGTGGGAGCAGGAGGCGATCACCTCGCTCGAAGAGCTCGACCGCAGAGTGGGCCACGGTGGTGGCGAGCTGCGCCGGCATCAGGCCGAAACCCTCGCCCGCGTTGCCTCGGCCGACAAGCTGCGGGAGCTCGCCGAGGTCGGCTTGCTACCCCAGGAGATCGCACGCCGCGCCTCCCAGGCGGTTGTCGCAGAGGAAAAACCTGACGGGTAGTGAGAGCACCAGCTACTCCTACCGGCGATGGGCAGATCACCGGTCGGGGGGAAGGTTTCGGTCGAGACGCAAGTATTCTGACTGTGGCATCGTACCCATTATAAGTTGTCTGGACCACGCGCTGGCCTAAAGACCCACAACTACCGGCTGCTAAGACCACAAGGAGGACTACAACAGGCTCGGTCGCTAGATTTTAGTGCGGTATCTTCGTGGGCTGAGAGCACAGCCACTTTAATGAGCTCCCCGATTCCGCGATCGCGGTGCTCTTTGCGTTCTTGGCGGGAGGGGAGGAGGGAGGATAGTCCTAAACGCCCAAAAGAAGTAGCTGCTTGGGGCGCACAACAACCGCTTCGGGGCTTCGCACACGTTGCTGCCTTCTACGCTACAATTTTGCTAATCGCTTTCTAGAAAAGTCAAAGACGAGTTCTGGAGCGGTAAACGCCCCGAGTTTACGCGCAAGAGGCGGAGGGAACTCTCGGAGGGCGTACGCGCCTTCTTGGAGCATCGGCCACCCCGATTCTATGAAGCCGAGGACCAACCCAAGGTTCAGAAGCCATAAGCCATCTTCGCAGCCGGCTACGGGTGACCTAGCGCTCCTGTCCTTTCCTGCCCTTATCCTACCCTTCACCCTTGCGGTCAACGTGTTGCGCTGGTCCTAACCTCTATGGCATGATATAGACAAGATGACTGGGAACCTGCTATATAAGCAGGTGAGTAGCGAGCCTAGGTGGACTCGTAAAGGGAAGGAGAGGAATAGTGTGTACTGTCTGGCTATCCGGCCAACACCACGGTGCGTCCGGCCTTGATCGCCGAAGCATCTACTGAACTGAGGGAGCGTGTACCTGAGATACTGTGCCTACAGTTCGCAATGGTATTGGCCTAGCCTGAAGAAGGAGGATCAGTGATGGCAAGAAAGCGGTGGCTACTCTTGATGGGTCCGCTGCTCATGGTTGTCCTGCTGACCGGCTGTGGGCTCGCGTCCGATGAGGGGGCTGGTGAGGTGAACCTGCGGTTGGGTCATCAGTGGCCCGGCGTGGACTCGGAGGGTGAAGGCGACTTCCGCGCCGTTCTGGCCCAGAGGTTTGCCGATCGGGTGAGCGAGGAGACGGATGGGCAGGTTAACATCGAAATCTACCCGAACAACTCCCTGGTAGAAGATCCCACGGAGCAATACCAAGCCATTACAGAAGGGGCGCAAGATATGTCGGTCTTTCCGCTCGATTATGCTTCGGGTGATGTGCCGGCATTCAGCATCACCTTGATGCCGGCCATGGTACCCGGCCACGCCGAGGCGCGGAATTGGCAAGACGCGGAGATCGGGCAGAGGGTCGAGGAGCTCACGGAAGAGAACGGGGTTAAGGTTCTCACCTGGGTCTGGAATGCGGGTGCGATCGGGACCACGAGCACCAGTCCCATAGTTTCTCCAGACGACGTGCCGTCTGGTAACGTGACTCGTGCTGCGGGTGTCAGGATAGAGGAGATGCTCGAGAGGGTAGGCTTCGGGATCGCGAGCATGCCCTCGTCAGAGATCTATAGCGCCATGCAGACAGGGGTGCTGGACAGCGCGATAACCTCCACCAGTTCGTTCGACTCTTTCAGACTCTACGAGCAGGTGGCGACTTATACCTCTCCCACGGGTGGCTACACGTTCTGGTTCATGTTCGAGCCCCTTATAATCAGCATGGACAAATTCGAACAGTTGACCTCCGAACAGCAGCAGATTCTCGAAGACGTAGGCGCCGAGTTGCAGGAGTTCGCCTACACCGCCTCGGAGGAGGACGATGTGCGCATCGACGGGGTATTCGAAGAGGCCGGTGTCAACGTCGTGCAGATGGACGCAGAGTCATTCGAGAGGTGGCGAGAGGAGTCCCAGGCGACCTGGGAGAGCCTTGCCGAAGAGGTGCAGAATGGTAGAGAGCTAATAGATCTCGCCCAACAAGTGTCGGCTCAGTAGGCAGAATTCAAGGCGGGCGCCGGCCATCGTCGGGGAGGGTGTTAGCGTGAACAGATCGGAAACACAGAAATCTTTCGCGTCCAGGTTTATCGGTTGGCTCTCCGAGCTTGCGGGCTACGCAAGCGGCGTCTTGATACTGGCTTCGATGCTAATAATCTGTTATGGCGTCTTTCTCCGGTACGTGCTCGGCGTCTCTACCGTGTGGCAAACGGAGCTGGCGATCTATTTTTTGATGTTCGCCGCCTTCGTAGGCGGCGCGTACGGCCTGAAGCACGGTGACCACGTGAAGATCGGCGTAGTCGTCGACCGATTGCCCGGAAGGGTCCGGCTGTTTGTAAATTTCGTAGCGGTAGTCTTGAGTTTACTGCTCATCGCGATCATAGGCGTGCTCAGCTTCGATCTGTGGTGGGAGGCCGTTGAGAGGGGTAGGCGCTCCAGCACCGCGTGGAACATTCCGCTAGCCTACCCGTATTTCATGTTGCCGCTGGGCATGGCACTGATGGCGCTTCAGTACCTGCTAATAGCGGCCGAGATTCTCCGAAAGTTTGTCTCTGGAGAGACCGGCGGCCCGATACTGGGTGAGGGCGAGGATATGGTCGAAGAGACCGGAGTCCGAGCGTCGGATAAGAGCGAGGGGGCCGCCGAAGAAAGGAAAAACCAGTGAGTAGCTTGGTCATCGGAACCATCATCGGCCTACTGTTGTTGGTTTTGCTGGTCATAGGCGTTCCGGTCGCCTTCGCGCTGGGCCTGACAGCCATGAGCTCGATCTTGATCTTCCTGACTATGGGAGAGTTCAACTATTTCGACAACTTCGTGTTCGCCTCGCTCAACAACTTTACCTTGCTCGCCATCCCGCTCTTTATTTTGATGGGCGCCATCTTCGGACAGTCGCAAGCGAGCCGGGATCTGCTCGAGGCGGCGCACATGTGGATAGGCAGGCTACGCGGCGGGCTGGCCATGAGTTCCGTGGTGGCGTGTTCCCTATTCGCCGCGCTGACCGGTTCGAGCCCCGCTACCTCCGCGGCGATCGGGAAGATAGCGATTCCGGAGATGAAGAAGCGCGGCTACCCGAACACGGTGTCGACGGGAGCCATAGTCGCGGGGGGAACGCTGGGCATACTGATCCCGCCGAGCGTAACCCTGATCCTGTACGGCATAGCCACGGAACAGTCAATCGGTCGGCTGTTCCTGGGCGGTGTCGTACCGGGCATCATGCTCACGGTGCTCTTCTGCCTGTGGATCCTTATAGCGATCTCGGTGCACAGGATGAGGGGACACTCGGGACAGCAGGAGGAGAGCGGCGCAGCGCGAGGAAGCGGTCAAGCTCTTCGCGCCGTCGCCGGAGCCGAGGCCTACGGCTGGAAAGACAGGTTTGTCATACTGATCAAGGTGATCCCCTTCATCCTCTTGATCGTCGGTATCTTGGCCGCACTCTACACGGGGATCGCTACCCCAAGCGAGGCTGCGGCCGTGGGCGCTCTTTTCGCCCTCATTCTGGTCGGCGTTTTGTACCGATCCGTGACGCCCAAGAGTCTTATGGAGGTGGCCCTGGAAACGACCCGGACCAGCACGATGATCCTGCTGATCGTCGCCTTCTCTGCGGTGCTCGGCCAAGTAATGAGCTTCCTCGGCGTTCCCCAGGATTTGGCACAGTTGGTTGCCGGGCTCGAGGTCAACAGATGGGTGGTGTTCCTGGCCATGAACGTGCTGTTTTTGATACTGGGGTTCTTTATTCCGCCCGTGGCCATCATCCTCATCACCATACCGGTTCTGTACCCGATCATTACGCAGCTCGGGTTCGACCCGATATGGTTCGGTGTGGTCATGACCTTGAACATGGAGATGGGTTTGATCACCCCACCGGTGGGCCTGAACCTCTACGTAGTACAGGGCATCGCCCCCGACATTCCGGTGCGAGACATTCTCATGGGCTCCATACCTTATGTGGGGGTCCTTGCGCTTGGGATAATACTCCTGGTCTTCTTCCCAGACCTGGTGTTGTGGTTGCCGAATCGTATGTTCGGAGAGTGACCGCCGCAAATGGTATCTCCGGCCTACCAACTGGTCGCTGCGTAGCCCGATTTCATTCCTAAGGAGGTAGCGTATGTTAAAGATCTGGGGCAGAAGCAACTCTATTAACGTCCAAAAGGTGCTGTGGTGTTGCGCGGAACTGGATATCCCCTTTCACCGCGCCGACGTTGGCGGTCCTTTTGGCGGCAACAGGGACCCGCGGTACCTCAGGTTGAACCCTAATGGTCTGGTGCCGACTATCTCCGATGACGGTTTCGTGCTCTGGGAGGCCAACGCCATCGTGCGGTACTTAGCGGCTAAGCACGGGATGGGCATGCTCTGCCCGGAGGATCTCGCAGAGCGGGCCGACGCCGACAGGTGGATGGATTGGCAGATGGGAACTCTTTGGGCCAATTTCCGGCCGGCTTTCATAGGCTTGGTCCGCACGCCGCCGGAGGAGAGGGATGAGACCCGCATAAAAGTGGCCATAAGCAAGACAGTTGAGAACTGGTCCATACTCGACGCACACCTGTCCAGTCGAAAGTACATTACCGGTACATCGTTTACCATGGCCGACATACCGCTCGGGGCGACGGCGTATCGCTGGTTCAACCTAGATATTGAACGACCACCTCTGCTCGACTTGGCGGCATGGTATGAGCGCTTGTGTAAACGAGCACCTTACAAGGTAAGCGTCATACTACCGCTGTCTTGAAGCCGCGCGCTGACCGTAAGAGTTCGTAGCGGGAGTCACATTTGCTTGAACGACTGAAGGAAGGGTCAATCCGAGTACGGAGTGTCTGTTATAGGCAGCAAGGGCTCAAAACGCCTCGCCCGGTGGTCGCCAACCTGCAGGAAGCGGGCTTTGGCCGGTGCGACCGAGACCTGCGGCAAACGGCCGGGTATCAGGATCATAAGACCACGCCAAGCGGCTCTTCGTTATTGAGGGCCCTGCAGACGAACACGAGCCGTACGCCAGCTCCCGGGGTGGAAAGCGCGGGGGTGATTGGCACCGTCTGCCAGAGGTGCGATCGTTGCCCGATTCTCGGAAGCGCGATTTCTTCGAGGTTGGATCGCCCGAGACTACGGCCTTTTGGAGGTCTCGGTGGACCCCTACACGGCGGTGCGATGGCGGCACGTCTTTCGCAGAAGGGGCCAGCGTGAACTTGGGCGCCGGTAGGAACGTCCCCGAGGACCCAGGCAGAGGGACGGAGACG
>JALZEL010000297.1 GCA_030862075.1 Actinomycetota bacterium
GGCCTGGATCGCGAAGAAAGTGGTTGCCTGACCGCTACCGTTCTCCCCGGCGCTATACTGTGGCGCTCGTGTTGGGGGATTACCTGAATTTCGCCGTTTACGCCGCATACGAAGCTGGCCGTTTGACGCTCGGTTGCTTCCAGGCGGGGCCGGCTCATCCTGGGCATGGGCGACAGCCCCTCGGGCTGGGGCCGAGACGAAAGGCATCTTTAGGTCTCGTCGCCCGTGGGTAAGCGCCGAAGAGTCAGGCTCCTGGGCCGGCACCCTTCCGGCAGGAGAGGGAGTACAATCGAACCCATGGTCAGAGTGAAGGTCTGCGGCATAACCAACCCAGAAGACGCCCGAACGGCGGCGATGGCCGGCGCGGACGCCGTAGGGCTCGTCTTCGCCGAGAGCCCGCGAAAGTTGACCGAGGAGAGAGCCAGGGAGGTGGTCGCCGCGCTCCCGGGCCACCTCTTGAAGGTCGGGGTATTCGTGAACTCGGAGCCCGAGGAGGTGCTCCGCATCGCCGCCGAGGTCGGGCTCGACTACGCGCAGCTGCACGGCGACGAAAGCCCGGAGAGCGTGACCATAGTGCGGGAAGGCGGGGTCAAGGTTATGAAAGCCCTGCGGGTGCAGGATGCGGGCACCCTGGAGACGATGGAGGGATACGAAGCGGACCTCTTCCTGCTGGACGCGTGTAGCGAAAAGGCGTGGGGCGGGACGGGGGAGCGGTTCGACTGGGCCCTGGCGAAATCGCTGAAAAGCCGTGGTAACATCCTCGTCTCCGGGGGGCTAACGCCAGAGAACGTGCGGGAGGCGGTCCGGTTCTTCGAGCCGTACGGGGTGGATGCTTCGAGCTCCCTCGAAGACGCGCCCGGTAAGAAGAACGAAGAGCGGGTTTGGAGGTTCGTGAGTGCAGCAAAAAGATGAAACCGGGTACTACTTCGGACCCTTTGGCGGCCGCTACGTGCCGGAGACGCTCATACACGCCCTCGAAGAGCTCGAGGAAGCCTACGAGAGGTACAAAGACGACCCGGAGTTCGTCGAGGAGCTGAACGGCCTCGCAAGAGACTTCGTGGGGCGGCCGACGCCCCTGATGTTCGCCGAGAGGCTCACGCGTAGGTGGGGCGGGGCGAACATTTGGTTCAAGCGGGAGGACCTGGCGCACACTGGGGCGCACAAGATCAACAACACCCTGGGCCAGATCCTGATCGCCGACCGGATGGGCAAACGCCGCATCATCGCCGAGACCGGCGCGGGCCAGCACGGGGTCGCCACCGCGACCGTCGCCGCCCTCTACGGCAAGGAGTGCGTCGTGTACATGGGTGAGGAGGACACCCGCCGCCAGAATCTGAACGTAGTGCGGATGAAGCTCCTTGGCGCCGAGGTACGGCCAGTTTCAAGCGGTTCGAGGACGCTCAAGGATGCGGTGAACGAGGCGATCCGGGACTGGGTGACGAACGTAGACGGCACGCACTACATCATCGGCAGCGTCGTGGGTCCCGCCCCATACCCGAAGATAGTGCGCGACTTTCAGACGGTTATCGGCAGGGAGCTAGAGCTGCAGGCCAGAGAGAGGTTCGGTAGGGACCCGGACGCCGTAGTCGCCTGCGTCGGCGCGGGCTCGAACGCCATCGGAACCTTTCGCCCGTTCGTGGGGCGTGGGGGCGTGCGACTCGTGGGCGTCGAGGCGGCGGGCCGGGGGCTCCGTTCCGGGGAGCACGGTGCCTCTCTGGCGGAGGGGCGCCTGGGGGTCCTGCACGGGGCCCTGAGCTACGTCTTGCAGACGGAGGAGGGCCAGATCCGGGAGGCCCACTCGGTCTCCGCGGGCCTCGACTACCCGGCCGTTGGCCCGGAGCACTCGTACCTCAAAGACGAGGGACTCGCCGAGTACGCGAGCGTGACCGACGAGGAGGCTCTTGCGGCGTTCGAGGCCACGGCGCGTCTGGAAGGCGTCATCCCGGCCCTGGAGCCGGCCCACGCCGTCTTCTATGCCGAAAAGGTCGCGAAGGAGCTCGGACCGGGGAAGAACTTAGTAGTGAGCCTCTCGGGCCGGGGGGACAAGGACGTCGAAGTGGCGGCGGACGCTCTAGGCATAGACGCGCGGGAGGCGGAAGAGGTCTCCGGTGACGGCTAGAAAGGGGCTGCAGGTGGCCTTCGAGAAGGGGCGGGCGGCGCTCGTACCGTACCTGACGGCGGGCTACCCGACGCTCGAAGGAGCTTACGAGGTGGGAGAGGCTTACGTCACGGCGGGGGCGGACGTGGTGGAAATCGGGGTGCCCTTCTCGGATTCGCTAACAGACGGACCCGTTATACAGAACACCAACACCCGCGCCTTGGAGAACGGCGCTAACCTCGGATACGCTCTAAGGCTCGCGTCGCATTTTGCACCTCGGGTGCCGGTGGCACTTTTGACGAGCTACAACATCGTCCTCGCCCGGGGTACGGAGAGGTTTCTCGAAGACGTGGCCGGGGCGGGGGCCTCGGGGCTCGTGATCCCGGACCTCCCCATAGACGAGGCCCTGGATTTCCGAGAGATGGCCGCCGAGAGGGGGATGGCGATCTGCCCGCTCGCGGCACCCACTACGGACGACGCCCGGCTGGAGAAGATCGCCGAGGCCGCCTCGGGCTTCGTGTACTGCGTCTCGGTGGCGGGCGTTACGGGGGCACGCGAGAAGCTGCAGGCTGGTGCTATAGAGCTTTTGCGTAAGGTGCGCGCGAGGGTCGAGGTGCCGGTCGCCCTGGGCTTCGGGATCTCCTCTGCCGAAGCGGCGGTACAGGCAGCCTCGGAGGCGGACGGCGTGATCGTTGGCAGCAAGCTGATGCAGCTCGTCGAAACAGAGGGCCCGGAAGGCGCGGGCGCGTGGCTCAGGGACGTGCGCGAGGCGCTCGACAGCGAGGCTCGCGTGGGGGTGGGAGGCAAACATTAGGCACTGGCTGAGCAAGAGGCGGGAGTACTCCCCCAGCGGGCCGGAGACGGAGAGCGGCCTAGGGTCGATAAACGGTGTCTTCACCAAGTGCGAGTCTTGCGG
>JALZEL010000311.1 GCA_030862075.1 Actinomycetota bacterium
GGAGACAGGCTCGCGTCCGGCTTCGCCGTGGCCGCGCTCGCCCTACTTTCGGGATTTATCAGCCTGCCGATCCTGAGCCTGGTGATCTGGACGGTGAACGAAGGGTCCTGGCGGGCAATGGCGTCCCCGGTCGCGTTGGACGCGCTGCTCCTGAGCGTCCAGACCACGGCCATAACCATGGGGATCATCTTCGTCATCGGTACTCCGGCGGCGTTCGTCCTGGCCCGGGCGGAGTTTCCGGGGAAGCGGTTGGTCAACGCCCTGATCGACATCCCGGCGGTCTTGCCGCCGAGTGCTGCGGGCATAGCGCTATTACTCGCGTTCGGGAGGGTGGGGCTCCTCGGTGAGCACTTGCAGGTCTTTGGGATACAACTCAGCTTCACCACGGCGGCGGTCGTGATGGCCGAACTCTTCGTCGCCTCACACTTCTACGTGCGGCAGGCCGCCGTGGGTTTCGCTAGCATAGACCGCGACGTGGAGGAGGCGGCGATGGTGGACGGCGCGGGCCGCGTAAAGGTGTTCTCGAAGATCACCATTCCTCTGGCGTTACCGGCGCTGGTGGCGGGGGCCGTGATGGCCTGGGCGCGCGCTCTAGGCGAGTTCGGGGGCACGATCATCTTCGCGGGAAGCTTCCGGGGCGTAACGCAGACCATGCCGCTGGCCATCTACGGGACCTTGGAGAACGACTTCGACGCGGCGGTCGCGCTCTCCGTACTGGTCCTGGGCTTCTCTTTCGTCGTCATCCTGGCCGCCCGCTTCTTTACCCGAAGGGCGGAAGAGCGCGGCGCTTAAAGCATGCTTGTACTCGGTGTCTAAGCCAGTCCTTCGTCCGTGAGGACCATGACGTCGGTGGCCTTGACGAGGGCGGTCACCTCCTTGCCGACCTCGAGGCCGAGCTCGTCGGCGCTCTCGCGGGTGATGAGGGCGACCACGTGGTTGTCGCCGACCCTGATGGTCACCTTGGCTGCTGCCTCGCCCCTGACGACCTCAGTTACGGTGCCGGGAAGCCGGTTACGGGTGCTCATTTGCATCGCCTGTGCTCCTTTCTCTATCGCCAACGGCCAATAGTCCGAGCTGCAGGGCAAGCCGTGCCCGGGGATCCTTCAAGTCTAAACCAGTCAACTTCTCTACGCGTGAGAGGCGGTAGAGCATGCTGTTGCGGTGTAAAAAGAGCCGGTCGGCCGCCTCGCTCGCGTTGGCGCCAACGGCGAAGTAGACCCGCAGGGTGCGCACGAGGTCGCTCCGGCGCTCCCGGTCGTGCTCTTCCAGCGGCTCCACCAGGACGCGAAAGGGTTCCAGGACAGGGCCGCGCGCGAGCTCCCGCAGGAGCTGCTCCGTCTCCATGTAGACCGCCTTTCTAAAATCGGGAGGCGAAGACCTTTCGGAGCCCCACCCTGTCGGCCCCGGCTCCCTAGGACCATCCCTTAGGACGCCGGGACTCGGAGGCCTTTGGGCGCCGAATTTACCAGATCCCTGTCTCCCGTGCTAAAAAGCAGGCGTGGACCCGACACCAAAGCCGGGGGTGAACGTGGAGACTTCCCGCTCGGAGATGTTCCGTAAGCTGCTCGAGAGGGACCCGAACAACCCGATGATCCTCTACTCCTTGGGCAACGAATTGTTCAAAGAGAAGAAGTATTCGGAGGCCTGGACGTACCTGAGCCAAGCCATCGAGAACAAGCCGGACTACTCGGTGGCGTACCGGGTTTTGGGCCGGGCGCTCTACGAGCTGCACGAAGACGCCGAGGCCCGTCGGGTGTTCGCCGAAGGGCGCGAGGTGGCGCAGAGAAACGGGGATTTGCAGACAGTCAAGGAGATAGACGTCTTCGTCCGCCGACTGGAGAAGCGCGAGAGGGGAGAGGCGGGTTCTTAGTTGGCACCTGCGGTAGGCATCCTCGTGGACTACGAGAGTCCGCTCGCGCGCGAGGTGGCGGGGACGGTTTGGGGAGGACTCTCCGCGGCGGCTCTTCGCGCCGGGTATACCAGGACGACGGCTCTTTGGGAGAGCTTGCAGACGCAGGGGAGCGAGGAGAAGCTAGAAGGATCCGTGATCTACATCTTCGCCGTGGGTCAGGACCGCCCGGACGCCGTAGACGCCATCTGTCCGGTGGGCGTAGGGGATGCCTCTCACCTCTACGGTGTGGTCGTCGCGGTCCCCGAGCGGCCGAGCCCGCTCGCGGGTTCGCTCCTCTACCAGGGGTTCGGTCAGCTCATCGAGGGTGGCGTCAGGGCTGGGGCCATCGAGCCCGCTCTCCTGCGGGCCCTGCCCAAAGAGTGCGAATCCTACGCCAAAAGGCTCCTCGAACGCCTCTCGCCCCTGCTGGAGGCCTAGTGGTCGGTAACCTGGCCGCCGCCCTGTTAGTGACGGGCGCCTTCGCCGGGCTCGCGTACGCCCTGAGGATGGTGAGCCGGGGCGGCGCTGTAGGCGGGTTCGTGGTAGGGGCCGGGATCTACCTGTCCTTGGGCCCACCGGGATTCGCGATCCTGGCCCTCTTCGTGGTCGGTGGCTCCGCCCTCACCCGCCTCGGCTACCGGAGCAAAGAGGGAAGGGGGATCGCGCAGGCCCACGGCGGCCGTCGCGGCGCCAGGAACGCCCTCGCCAACTGCGGCGTTGCCCTCCTGTGTGCCCTCCTCGCCGTCCTGATCCACTCCGAAGCCTTCGTCGCTGCCTTCGTCGCTTCTCTGGGCGCGGCCTTCGCGGACACCGCGGAGTCCGAGGTGGGACAGCTTTATGGCCGTACGCCGCGGCTCATCACCACGCTACGAAAGGTCCCGCCTGGTACGGAGGGGGCAGTCTCGCTCCCGGGGACGCTCGCCGGGCTCGGCGTCGCGGGGCTCACCGCGCTCCTCGGGCTGCTGCTCGGGCTCGTGGCGGGGCCGGGAGCGGCGCTCGTCGTGGCGGGTGGGGCGTTCCTGGGGACCGTGGTAGACAGCTTCGTCGGGGCGCTCGCGCCGCGGGTCGGCAACGAGCTTACGAACGTCCTTTGTACGTTGGTCGCGGCCGCGCTGGCCTTCCTGCTCGCTTAGCCCGTCCATCCGAGAGTTGTAAGCCTGCTTGGAGCCTGGGATACTGCGGTCTCCGGCGGGTGATGGCTCCGGCCCGCGGGTCACGCAACCGAAGTTCGGGTGAGGATAGAGAACGTGCCTTCCGAAGAATCCCTGAGCGAGATGATGGTGAACCTTATCTCGGTCGAACAGACCGACTCTCTGCGCAACGCCACCACCTTCAAGCGCTACCTTGGCGGTTCGTCGGCCAACATAGCGGCCTACGTCTCGAAGCTCGGCGGCAGATCGGCGGTTATCGTCAAGACTGGCATCGGCGCCTTCGGCCAGTTCCCCGTGACGGTCTTTGACGGCGAGAAGGTCGATCGGATCGGGCCGTTGCCGAAGGCCGAGGTGGAGATGGTGACTGGCGGCAGCGACGCCTTCTGGACGGCGCTCCTGGCGGCCCACCTCGACGGCAAGAGTTGGCCCGAGGCCGTCCGATTCGTCAACGAGGTCGGGGTGCTCAAGCTGCGCGTCGTCGGCCACGTCGAGCACATGATCGACCGCGAATCGCCCTACCGACGATTAGACACCCTTGCCGGGCAACACACCTGAACTCACGGAGGTGCCGGAGCGCAAGATAACAGAACTCCCGGCCCTTATCGAGGGCCTCCCCCCCAATGAGCGCGCGATCGCGGAGCGCATCTTCGACGTTAGCGCCACGACTGGCCGCCTCGACCCGCCGGAGAGTATGGAGCCCTGGATAGAACGTTCCTTTGGCTCGGTGGATGCCGTCCGGGACCAGCGGATAGTCAAGGTGACGAACCTCGTGACCCTGGAGGGGACCCTCTTCAACGAGCTACGGGCCTCCCGCCCCCTGGACACTAGGATTGGCCTCGACCTGGAGCGCGAGATAGACGAGACCCGCGGGGACCCGTTTTGCCGACCCGAGGAAGGCACCCCCGCAGACGTCTTCGGCCGCGTCCGGGGCGAGCACTCCACGACCGCCTCGAACGTCGC
>JALZEL010000340.1 GCA_030862075.1 Actinomycetota bacterium
TCAAACGGGAGGGCGTGGATCGCGTAGACAGGGCCCGCGTGGAAGAGTTGGGGCAACGGTACGGCCTGGATCCGGAGGAGGCCCGTAGTATATTCGCGGATTCCGAAGGCACCATCTGGCAGGGCGAGCTCGTCGAGAGTGCCGAGGAGCCGGGTTGGGAAGCAGCTATGCTGGAGCGCGTTCCCCCCGCCGCTCCCGAAAGCGGCATTTAGGCGGTTACGCCACCAACGTCCATCGTACCAGCCTCCGCGTACCGGCGAGCGGCTTCGCGCCGCGATCACGCGAGGGTGAGGACGGCGGCGGCGGTCGCCGTGCCGATGAAGAGGCCGGCGAGCACGTCGAAGGGGTAGTGGACGCCGAGGTAGATCCGGGAGAGGGCAACGAGGGCACCGGAGAGCAAGAGGGCCGGCGCGAACGAAGGGTAGACGGCAGATAGGGTGATGGCGCCAGCTGCGGCGGTCGCTGAGTGGCCGGAGGGGAAGGAGCTCGAAGAGGGCGTCTTTATGAGAGGGGCTATCTCGGTGTCGGAGATGAAGGGGCGGGCGCGGTTGAAGAGGTACTTCCCGCCCTCGGCGACCGTCCAGGAGATCGCGACCGCCGCCCACGGCACGAGGAGGTTGTAAGGTTCGAAGCCGCTGGCGGGGAACGCCAAAGCGGCGATCACGCCCCACAAGGCCCCCGATCTCCCGGCGACGGTGAAGGCTTGCATGATCGTCGTCAGTGTCGCCCACTTCGCGCGAAAAATCACGCGGAACAACGCCCGGTCGGCGTCCCGGATCCTGGATACGAGGTTCTTCAAAGCTGTTCCTTATCAGCGTTAGACCGCCAGAACCGCGATATTTTAGACCGAGGTTCGCGGAGCGGCAATCGGAGGGACGACGCGCGGCCTTAGGTATCTTCCCGTTGACCGCCTTCCGAAGTGTACCCGGACAGGGAGGTCTTGGCCCCGGGCTTGGACCCCGCTACCTGGCCGTAGTTGAGCAGCGTAACCAGGAAGACCCCTCCGACGATGTTCCCCAGGGTGACCGGGAGCAGGAAAAGGCCCAGGTACCCGGAAGGGGAGACCTCGCCGGTGAAGACGCCTACCAGGACCTCCGAGGAACCGGCTATGCAGTGCGTGAGGTCCACGGCCGGGATAAGGAAAGCTAGCACGAAGATAAAGAGCGCCTGAGTTATGGTGTCCTTAGAGGCAGCCACCAGCCAGGCTATGAGCGCCACGACCCAGCCCCCGAAGACGCCCTTCACGGCCGCGACCCAGAATCCGTGGTCCACCTTGCGGACGGCCTCGTCGACGAGTATCCCGAGCGCGGAGGGCGACAGCGCGTCCCCGTAGACCAACGCAGCGGCGAGGATCACCGTGCCGAGGACGTTGGAGACGAAGACCACCACCCACATCCGGAGCATGTTGGGCAGGCTGCTCAACTTCGTGAGCACCACGGTTACCGGGGTGACAGTGTTCTCGGTGAAGAGCTGGGCACGGCCCAGTATGACGATGAGGAACCCCACGGGATAGAACAGCATCGCCGCCAGTCCTATGCCTCCGGCCAGCGACGCCACCACCCCGAAGGCTATGGCCCCGAAGGAGACGTTGAGCCCGGCGGCCATCCCGCTCAACGCGAGCCCCGCGCTGGCCCGATCCAACTCCGCTTGACCGTCCTCGACGACAGCCTCGAGTATCTCCCCGGCTGTTTTTGAGGCGGCCACGGCAGAGAGTTTACCCTATGTGGCGCGAAGCGTGCCCGGCGCCGCACGGCTCCTAACCCTCCGCCATCTAAAGTAGAATAGGCCCGAGAAAGCTCATCGCAAAAGGAGAGACGTGGATCGAGAGACCGTCAAGAGGATAGTGGAAGAGGCCAGCGACGAGGAAGCGAACCTCATAGTCTGGGACAGGAGGGACACCTTTACCGTTGAGCCTAAGGCGGAGATCTCCGTCGAGGACGACTACCTGAAAGTAAAGATGGAAGACGGCAGGGCGACCGTCTACGTCGAGTATGACTCTATCTACAAGCTCGTCGTTGAGAAGGAGCGCACCGCCCGCGGCGCCCGCGCGGGCTTCGGCGCGACCTTTGGCTAAGTCCCAATAGCCTCCGTTCCGCTCGGGCGGGCCACGACCGCCGCCCGGGCGAGGCCGACGGAGTGGCCGCACTCCAGGGCCCCGGTCTCGACATACTCTCGACCGCCCTCTCGGCGGCGGCGCGTTTCAGTTCCTCCGAAGCGCTACTGACTATCGGACTGCCCCGCAGGACGGGTGCCGAGGCTTACCGTAACCTCGCGGGCTTCTTCTCCGGGGGTGACGACGGTGAGGTCCAGGTTGTCGCCGGGCTGCGAGGAGTTGACCACCTTTATCAAGTCGTCCGGCGTAGAGACACGCTCGCCCTCGACCTCCGTGATCACGTCCCCAAGGGGCACCGGCACCCCTGCGATCTCCTCCGTCTGCTCGCTGCCTGCGAGTTCCGCCTCCTCCGCCGGACCGCCCTCGGTCACCCGGCTGACGATAGCCCCGTTCTCCGGCAGGCCGTACTCTTCGGATTGCTCCGCGACAGACCGTCCCGAGTAGGCCGCGAGCTCCTCGATGCCCGCCGGGAACATCCTCACGCCTATGTAGCCGTGCTCGACCTCGCCCGTCTCGATGAGCTGCTCGGCCACGTCCTTGACCGTGTTGATCGGGACCGCGAAGCCCACCCCCGAGAAAGCCCCGGTCTCCGAGGCGTGCTGCTCTATCACCCCGATGACCTGACCCTGCTCGTCGAGCAAGGGACCCCCGGAGTGTCCAGGGTTGACCGCCGCGTCCGTCTGGACGGCGCCGTCTATGGTAAAGCCGTTGGGCGCCCTTATCGGCCGTCCCAGGCCGCTGACGATGCCGGTCGTGACGCTGATGCCGACGTCCAGGGGGTTCCCGATGGCGATCACCGGTTCCCCCACCCCCAGAGTGTCCGAGTCCCCCAAAGTCAAAGGCTTCAGGGTCTCCTCTGGAGCGTCTACCTTCATCACTGCGATGTCCGTGGAGGGGTCTTCGCCCACCAACTCGGCCTGCGCTCTCGCCCCGTTAGAGAAGCGCACCGACAAGCTGTTAGCCCTCGCTACGACGTGCTGGTTGGTGACTACGTAGCCATCCTCGTCGATCACGAACCCCGACCCCCCGCTTGGACCTCCCCTCTCCGAGGCAGCGTCTATGGTCACCACCCCCGGCCCGTCGCGGGTGTACACCTCCCGCACCGAGGGACCCTCCTCTGCGCCGGGATTCACGCCCTCCGCCGGCGTGGCCTGCCGCGCCTCGTCCATCGTCACCCTAGGCCCCTCCCCCAACCCCGAGGTCCCAAGGTAGAACAAAGCAGCGGCGATCAAACCACCGAT
>JALZEL010000342.1 GCA_030862075.1 Actinomycetota bacterium
CGTCCTCCTCTACGCCCACCCGCGGCGCGAACACCCGAGCGCGCACGAAGCCGGCGTCTTCGTCCTCCCAGGCCCACGCCCCTACAAGGTCGTGGCCGTCGGGCGGGCCCTCAAGCTCGTCTACCTCGGCGGGAGAGTCGAGCTCGATGTGTTCGAAGGGTGGCGCCCACTCGGGCTTCCCAGAGACGAAGGTGACGTCGCCCTCGATCCTAACGGGAACCTCGCCTGCCGGCGGATGCAAGACTGATGGTGCCGGTCCTTCCTGCTTGAGCAGCCAAGCCGTTCCAACCAAGGGGTGACCGGCGAACGAGAGCTCTGTCCCCGGCGTGAAGATGCGCAACTCACCGACATCTGGGTTATCTACGAACACCGTCTCCGAGAAACCGAGGTCTGCCGCGACTTCCTGGCGAAGAGGCTCCGGCACCTCGCGGCCCTGGAGGAACACTCCCAACGGGTTGCCGCCGCTACCACCTTCGCCGACGAAGACCTTGAGCACGTGCAGCGTCGCCATGAGGCCTCCTTTCCCGATCTTCGTCTTCTATGGTTGATAGCTACAAGTATAAGGCTCGCCCTCGCTCGCCCTTCGAGATCGCTTGCGCCTAGCAGACCTACAGAGATCCTACAGAGGTTTTACAGTTATCCAGGCGAACAAACGAAAACGCCCACAAACACAAGGCGTCGAAAATCTAGCATAGATAAGCGATTTTGAACCTCAGGAAACATCTGGGAACAGATCAGGATGGCATCGCTTCGGACTTCTAATCCGTACACAGTGTGGGTTCGAGTTCCACCGCCCCAACTGGCAATAGGGCGCATAGCACTTGATTAGGAGTCAACGCTGACTTCGTGACGCTGGGGGACACTGTAGACCTTCTCATGGCGCAAGCTTGCAGGCTTATTTTGCCCTTGTTATTCTTCTAAACAAGTACGTAAGATGCCAATGTTGAGAGGCGGGGAGCTGAGGTAGATGAGAAAGATATTTGCTTATATCGGACCCGCTTTTATTACCGCAGCTTTGGTCTTTGGTCCCGGAAGCATTGTTACCGCTTCTTCCCTCGGAGCTAGCT
The DNA here is from genome assembly GCA_030862075.1 of Actinomycetota bacterium. Lineage (GTDB taxonomy): Bacteria > Actinomycetota > Rubrobacteria > Rubrobacterales > Rubrobacteraceae > Rubrobacter_F. The sequence continues at coordinate 1,068 of JALZEL010000342.1, forward strand.
TTGGGTATAGTCTTCTATGGGTCGCCATACTTAGCTTCATATTCATGGTGGTCTATGTCGATATGGCAGTCCGAATCGGTATAGCCTCCCAAGCCTCCCCGATCCAAACCATCAAAGACAAATGGGGAAGGTTGGTGGGCGCCCTGGTAGGTATTGGAGGATTCTTAGTTGCGACTTCCTTCCAGGCGGGCAACAGTGTTGGCGCGGGCGTAGCGGCGAATGTACTGTTCAGTGGTAGCACTGCGTTATGGGCGGGCATCTTCACTGCTATCGCTATCGCTTTACTTTGGGTCCCTAACTACTACAAATCTCTTGAAAGGTTGATGATAGGACTGATTGGCCTCATGCTGATCGCCTTTCTTATCACGGCCGTCGTTTCAAGGCCTGAAGGAGGAGCACTCGTGACAGGTTTTGTTCCGAACATCCCGGAGGGAGCGGGACTGCTGGTCGTTGCTCTAATTGGAACCACCTTTTCTGTTGTTGGTGCGTTTTATCAGGGGTACTTGGTGCAGGAAAAGGGGTGGCGAGAGGACGAATATAGACAAGGCGCTGCAGACGCCTTGTCGGGCATTATCGTTCTCAGCTTGATAACTATATTAGTAATAGTCGCAGCGGCTGCCGTGTTGTTACCCCAGGGGGTGAGCGTCTCTTCCCCTGCCGACCTGGCCGTGACCCTTGAGCCAGCTGTTGGGACATAGGCGTCGGTGATCTTCGCGTTCGGTATCTTCGGAGCGGCTTTCTCTTCCTTAATTGGGAACGCAACTCTTGGGGGCGCCCTAATAGCCGATGCCTTTGGGTTGGGGCATCAGCTAGGCTCCATAAAGGTAAAGGCCGCTATAACCTTGGTGATGCTCTTAGGAGGCGTAATCGCTGTCGTGTTTGCAGCTATTCCCATACAGCTGCTCATATTTGCTCAAGCGATTACCATCCTTGTTGTTCCTTTCATCGGATTGCTGATGTTGTGGTTAGCCAGTGACCGTGCACGCATGGGTTCGCTGGCAAACCCAGCTTGGAAGACCGTTTTAGGCATAGTGGGGTTTTTGGCCCTGTTGGCGACCGCCGTTAGGCTCATCATCGTCTTGTTTACGTAATACCAGATCGTAAGGTAACGCTAAGGGCTTGATCACAAAGCCCCTGATCTTTTTAGGAGTGTAAGGCGTTTGTAGAAGAGCCCTCGAAAGGGAGTTGTGTATGGAAACCATCGAGCAACTGGACACAAAGCTAGCCGAACCGTCAGAAGACTTAGTCGCAGACGTCGCCGAGCTGAGAGGCGACATAATCATCTTGGGTGTCGCCGGGAAGATGGGTCCGAGCCTGGCGCAGTTGGCCAGAAACGCGATCGATCTCGCGGGAGTTGATAAGAACGTAATAGGGGTGGCCCGTTTCTCTTCGGGAAACTCGGAGCAGGAGCTAGGATCAAACGGAATAGAGACAATCGCGACCGATCTTCTGGACGAGCGGCAACTGCAAAGCTTGCCCGAGGTCGAGAACGTCATATACATGGCCGGAACCAAGTTTGGGACAACTGGCCGTGAGCACCTCACTTGGGCGGTAAATTCTTATCTACCCGGAAGGGTGGCCGAGAAGTTCAAGGAATCACAGGTCGTGGTGTTCTCGACCGGGAACGTCTACCCGCTAACTTCTGTTATGCACGGAGGCCCCTCCGAGGATCACCCGACAGGTCCGGTGGGGGAGTACGCGCAGTCCTGCTTGGGTAGGGAGCGTGTGTTCGAACACTTTTCCCGAAAGTACAGTACGCCCATGTTGCTATTCCGGCTCAACTACGCGATCGACTTACGTTATGGTATTCTCCTAGAAGTTGCCACGGCGATAAAAGAGCAACGCCCAATCGACCTGAGCATGGGGTACGTCAACGTGATCTGGCAGGGAGACGCCAACGAGGCCGCCCTTCGCTCGCTAACCCTTTGCGATTCCCCTCCACGAATTCTCAATGTTACGGGACCGGAGATGGTTTCGGTCCGCTGGTTGGCCCAAAAGTTTGGGGAGCTCCTCGGGATCGAGCCAGTGTTTGTGAACGAGGAGCAAGACACCGCGCTCCTGAGCAACGCGGCTAGAGCTCACGGGTTGTTCGGGTATCCGAAAGTACCTTTACAGCAAATGATCGAGTGGACCGCCAACTGGGTCGAGATGGGCGGACCGGTTCTTGACAAACCGACGCACTTTCAGGAAAGAGAAGGGGAATTCTAAGGGATGCGACTTCGAAACGAGCTAGAACCTAAGGCGAAAGAGCTGTTGCATCAAGGCACCGTCATCACTGCACATCCGCTAGCGCTAAACGAATCTCGTAAATTGGACGAACGCCGCCAGCGAGCCTTGACCCGCTATTACATCGCTGCCGGAGTTGGGGGCGTGGCCGTGGGGGTGCATACGACGCAGTTCGAAATCCGAAACAAGGATGTCAACCTGCTCGAACCGGTCTTGCGTTTGGCGACCGAGACGGTCGACGAGGCTAGTCTGGAACGTCCTTTTATCAAGGTAGCAGGAATCTCCGGTCCTACGGGACAAGCTGTAGCAGAAGCAGCACTCGCTGCCGACCTTGGGTATGATATTGGGCTTCTCAGTATGGGAGGCCTAGACGATTGGTCTAACGAAAAGTTGATCGAGCGGGCGGAAGAGGTCAACAGAATCATCCCGGTCTTTGGCTTTTACCTACAGCCGGCCGTCGGTGGAAGAACGCTAAGCTATGAGTTTTGGGAAAGATTTGCGGAGATCCCTGGCGTGGTAGCGATCAAGATAGCACCCTTCAACCGTTACCAAACGCTCGACGTGGTCAGGGCGATTTGTTCTTCCAAGCGTCGTAACGAAATTGCTCTGTATACGGGAAATGACGACAATTTAGTGGCTGATCTGCTCACGCCTTACAGGTTCATTATCGATGGGAAGCCAGTCGAGAAGAGAATAGTTGGCGGATTATTAGGGCATTGGGCGGCGTGGACGAAGAGAGCGGTCGAACTCTTGGGAGAGATTAAACGGTCTCGAGAAAGCAACGAAGGGATACCGGAGAAACTCCTTCGACGGGGAGTTGAGGTAACTGACTCAAACGCTGCCTTATTTGACGCCGCCCATAACTTTAAAGGCAGCATCGCGGGCATCCATGAGGTGCTGCGACGGCAGGGGTTGCTGGAAGGACGCTGGTGCTTAAATCCCGAGGAGGAGCTATCTCCCGGACAGATGGAAGAAATTGACCGCGTTTATCGAGATTACCCCCATCTTAATGACGATGAATTTGTGCACAAGCATCTAAGCCAGTGGCTGGTTTGAGCCCTCCGGTTTCGGTCTTATAAACTCCGAAGATTCTCAATAAGCTGAGCACGGCGAAGGCCTAGGCCTCCGTGATCTCCGACAGTATGCCCCAGTCCTCTATCATCCGCGGTCGCTCGGTCGGAGCGTTGCTTCGCAGTGTACGCATCAGTATGGGGATACGAGTGCCACCGCCTGAGGTAACGACTTCCTCCACACCGTAGCGGTGCAGCGCATCCGTCACTGTCTTGGCCGTAAGGCGGCGACGGCAAGCGATGCCCACAGCTTCTTCGAGCACCGTTGCTACCGATCCCTGGGTCAACTGCTATGACAGATGCTCTAAAAGAACAACACCCAAACCAGCCTAACGGCGGTCGCCAACAGGGCCAACCAACCAAGCGCCCCAAGCACGTTCTGCCAAGACGAATTCGCCCATTGGCCCATGCGTGCATTGTCGTTGGCCACCCACAGCAGGATCAGCCCGACGAATGGGACGACGAAGATGGTGAGAGCTTGGGCAATAATAATCAGTTGGACAGGACTGCTACCGAATATTACAGCGACGGTCGCACCGAAGAGGTACACCACCGTGACTGCGGCTTTTACCCTGTTCGAGCTGAGCCGATTACCCCAGCCAAAAGCGTCGGACAGGACAGATCCGCCTGCCGTCGCGGCCATCATCAAGGAGGAGAAGGCTGCCCCAAAGAACCCGAGCGCGAAGATAGTCGATGCCAGCGGCCCGATGGTAGGTTCGAGTACGCGCGCCATATCCGCCGGCGACTCCACTGTTGCCCCCTGCGGCTGAAGCACGGCAGCCGCAGCAACGATGACCAGGATCGTCATTACGCCGGGAGCAATAACTCCCGCCAAGGTGTCGGTGAGCGTCGTCTCCCTGTACCGGTCCCTGCCAGTGCCCTTTTCCCTTATAGCGTAGCCCGCATAGAAAGCTGCAGTAACAGAGAAGTTGGTTCCTATGAGGGCGACGACCAAGAGCCCTGCCTGCCCTCCTGGTAGGCTCGGTATAAAGCCTCTGGCGGCTTCTCCCCAATCGGGCCCTGACAAAAAGGCGGTAACGACGAATGTCATCAGCATCAAGCCGACCAGTCCTAGGATAACCATTTCGAGCGACTTATAGTAGTTGCGGGTCCACACAAGGCCGAGACCGACCAGAGTGACAACAACCGCCCACAAACCTACGCTCCCGCCGAACAACAGGGAAAGCCCCACGCCTGCTCCGGTAGCGTTTCCGACCTGAAAGGATAGTGCGACCAGAAAGATGCCAATTCCTGTCAGAGCGCCTACCGCTTTCCCCAGTTTGTCCTTAATAGTCTCAATGCTCGAGCCCTGGGCAGCCAGGCCTATGCGTATGTTCATGTCTGTGTAGACCAGCATGAAGATGGTCGCGACGACAATAACCCACAACAAGCTGTACCCCAAGCTGGCACCGGCGGAGGAAGAGGTCGTGAGGTTTCCCGGTCCGAACTGCCAAGCCCCCACGAGAAAGGCGGGGCCAAGCAAAGCCAACTTTCTCTTCATCGTGTCCCCTTTCCCATTGTTCTATTCGCGCATTGGAGGACGGACAGACTGGCGCTCCACCAGTGTCAGCGGGAACACCCTTTCGGTTTTCCTGATTCTTTTGCCCTGCATGAGGGCGCCCAGCATGCGGGCCGCCTGCGAACCCATCCCCGCCAGTTCGAAGTTCATGGTGGTCAGCGCTGGATGCAAAAACTCGGTCATCGGGACGTTTCCGAAACCTATCAGCGACAGCTCTTCGGGCACGTTGATCTCGTTAACTCTAGCGGCCTTTAGAGCACCTAATGCGAGGTAATCGGAGGCGCAGACCACGGCGGTCGAAGAGAACGTGCCGCCGCAGATGCGCGCGTGTAGCGCTTCGAAGCTGGCCATTATGTCGTACTCTTCAGCCTCGATTATCCATCCCGGTTCGACGTTGAGGCCCTCGTCTTGCATGCCTTTGAGATAGCCTTCTCGGCAGCGAGTGCTTTTGACTGAAGTCAACGGCCCAGTAACCAAAGAGATCCGGGAGTGTCCTTTCTGCGCCATATACCTGACTGCTTCGTAGGTGCCGCCTTCGTCGTCGGGGCGTACACAAGGATATGGCGAATCGCTCAGGTAACTTCCAACTACAACGGTGGGAAGCTGGGACCGATGGACCCATTCTAAGACCGGGTCTCCTATCCTCATGCCAAACAAGAGCAAGCCGTCCACTGAACGGGTTTCTAGCAACCGCTTCTGCTGGGAGGCGGTGAAGGATAAGACCAAGCTGTAGCCCGCCTTGTCAAGAACGTCGGATACACCTTCCAGTATTGTGGAGAAGAAGGGGTTGCCGAACACGATATTGCCCTTTCGGGGAGAAATGATCCCGACGTTACCTGTTTGCCTTTTGGCAAGACTTCTGGCCGCGAGGTTAGGACGGTATCCCATCTCCTCGATGATCTTCTCGATGCGCCTGATCGTGTCATCTCCGGCCCCATTTTTGCCGGAGATGACACGTGACACAGTCGCTACGGATACCCCCGCAGCTTGGGCGACGTCGTTGATGTTTACCGCCACGCGAATCCCACTATAGGCCTGGACTTGCTGCCGTCCGCCATCGCCTGAACCGGCGGCACGACAACGCTCACACCAAACTAACGGACGCGAGGCCTCGTCGTATATCCTCTTTCTCCGACTGGCCTAGAGGGGTAACAGGGGGGCGGGCCAGCGGGCTTGGAATCAGGCCTCTCTGATACATGGCTTCCTTCATCCGGGCGTGGGCTGCCGCTGAGGGTTCTCCCATTTCATACACAGCCTGCTTCAGCTCGTATAGGTGATCGTTGATCTCCACGGCTTCCTGTAGGTCTTGTCTTTCGACTGCGCGCACCAAAGAGACGATTAGGTCGGGAACGAAGCTGGCGAAGCCGACAAGGGCCCCGTCTATGCCGTAAATCAACGAGGGGAGCAAGTACTCGTCGTGGCAGGTGAGGATAGAAACATCCGGGGCAGAGGTCTTCAACGACTTGACGTCCACCTCGTACTGAGCCATCTCGCGGGTGCCTATCTTGACTACTTCCACGTTGGGGATGCTCACTATCTCTAGCAGTAGTTCGATGGGGTAATAGGCCTTGGTGTGCTTGGGGTATTGATGCACTACGATCGAGATATCCACGGCTTCAGCCACGTCCCTGAAGAAGGAAAGCGCTTGCTCCGGTTCTTTCCCGAACCGCAGCCACGAATGGGGCGGCATCAGCAGTATGCCGTCTCCTCCGGCGGCTTCGACCGCCTTTGCGTGCTGGACGGCCTCAATTGTTCCTTCCGCCGAGACACCAGAGATCACGGGGATCTCCCCGTTGAGTTCGTCAGCCGCTATGCGGACTACTTCAGCCCGCTCCTCGGGCAGCAGGAAGTTGATCTCGCCAGTGTGTCCATTAACCACGACTCCTTCGATCCCATCGTGGCCTGCCAACCAGCGTAGCAACTCGCGAAACCCCTGCTCGTCGATGCTGTAGTCGTCCTCGAACGGTAGCAACACAGCAGGATAGACACCACTCCACTTCTTTGAACTCAACTTACTCCTCCTTTCGTCTCAGTGTCACGTAAACGCTTTACGTAAACGCTTACGTGACACCTTACATTTCCTCGAGGCACCTGTCAAGGCGTCGCGCAGAATTTACAGCGGCTTGCAATGATACGGAATAAGCCTTCATGCACCTGTGGTGCCGACTGGTGCAACGTCTTCGCAAGATACTGTAGAGCGTGCTGCAACCGTGCTGCAACCGGAGCAGGACGCATCTGGACAGAGCAGGAAAACTACGGCGCGAGAAAGACTAAAAACCGCTTGTATATGCGAGATTTCCCGACAGGGCAGTACCTACCCGGAAAGCTTTGACCTAACTTACAAGGAGGGGGTCGCTGGTTCGACTCCAGCATCGCCCACTCTGAAAAGACGGTTATTAGAGGAAAAACGTCAGTGGAAGAAGAAGGCCGGGGATCATTCTCGTCCCTTTATAGATCA
>JALZEL010000361.1 GCA_030862075.1 Actinomycetota bacterium
GGCGGTAGCGAGAGGCGTTCGCCGAGGTGCCGCGCATCCTCGTCGGTGGCGAAGCCGGGGCCGTCGGTGGCGATCTCGAAGAGCACCCCGCCTGGCTCCCGGAAGTAGATGGAGCGGAAGTAGTAGCGGTCTATCTGCGGCGTCACGCCCAATTCCGCGGCCTGGATCCTCGCCCGCCACTCCTTATGTTCCTCGTCGTCGGGCGTCCTAAAGGCAACGTGGTGCACGCCGCCCCGCCCCAGGTGCGCCACCGGCGCGTCCGGCTTCTCGACCACCTGTACCTCGGCCCCCGGTCCTCCCGGCCCAACCTCGAAGATGGTGACCCGAGCGCCATCCTCCTCGTACTCGTCCTTCCCTCGGAACCCGAGCACCTCGGTGAGCACCCACGCCGTCGGTGCCAGCTCCCGCACGGTGAGGTCTACGGCACCCAAACCCCTAATCCCGTACTCTTGGGGCACGGGACTTTTCTCCCATGGGATGCCTCCCGCAACGCCCGCGTCCCCACCGGTCCCACCATCGTTCGCGAGCCGGAGGCGCTGGCCCTCGGGATCGGCGAAGGAGATTGAGAACCTCTCGCGTTCCTCGATACCGCGGTGCTCCACCCCGAACTCTTCGAGCCGTGCCGCCCACCACTCGAGCGCCTCGCGCCCTGGGACCCTGAGCTCCGTGGTCGAGACCTCGCCCGTGCCCGGGCGGTTCGGGGCGATCCTTAACTGGGGCCAGTCGAAGAAGGTGATCTCCGTTCCCGGCCTCCCCAGCTCGTCCCCGTAGAACAGGTGATAAGCCGAAACGTCGTCCTGGTTCACCGTCTTCTTTACCAGCCTCAAGCCTAGTACCTCCGTGTAGAACGCGACGTTCTCCGATGCCTCGGTGGTCACCGCTGTGAGGTGGTGCAAACCGCCCAGTTCCATATCAGTTCTCCTTCCGTTCTCTCACCCAACATACCATGACACTATAAAAAATCAAGTAGTATGTAGAATTGGGTGTAGGATGGTATACTGGCTCCATTATGGGGAGCGAGGACTACATCTCTTGCCCGGCCTACGCGGCGATCGAGGTTCTGCAGGAGAAGTGGGTGTTGCACATCATCGGTGTCCTCCTGGAGGGGTCCCGGGGATTCAACGAGCTGAGCCGGGCGATAGGTTGCAACCCCGCCACGTTGGCGCAGCGCCTCGACCGTTTGGAGGCTCTGGGGATCGTCAAAAAAACCGTACACTCGGTGATGCCGCCGCGCACTGAGTATGAGTTGAGCCCGGCGGGGTTGGCCTTGGAGGAGGTCATCGGCGCCATAGACCGCTGGTCGCGCGAACACTTGGGGACCGCCACCAAGCGGGGGAGGGTGGCTTCGTAGCCGCCTGAAGGCGCGCCTCTTCGCCTTAGCCCGGGGGTTGGACCAGGTACCCAGCTCGGTCGTATCGGGCTTTTCGCAGCGTCTTCTCGTCGAGGGGGACCGGTATCGCGTCGTAGCGGAGCCTTGCCTCTTGCGCGAGGACCGCTATCGCGTCTTCGACGGAGGCTTTGCTCCCGGCTTTGCACAGGCTGCCGACGCTCCCGGGCCTCATGGGGATGTTCATGGCGTCGTAGACGCGAGAGAGGACTCGGACCAGGTCTTTTTCGCCCTGTACGAGCACGATGCCCCCTACGCTCGTAGCTTTGCGCGTTATGCGCTGGGCTATACCGACCACCTTCGTGCTGCTCTCGAAGTCCCCGATCCGGATGCTGTGGTCCCCGGGGCAGAACTCGTCACGGACCTCGCCGACCCCGGCGTTGACGCCCAAGCGAGAGAAGGCCTCGAGCACCAGGGCAGCGGCCTCGTCGTACCTCTTTCTCGGGTCCCGTCGTGTGTCCTCCGCGGGGCGGACGATGGAGAAGCCGAAGGTGCCTCTACCGGTAGCGATGGCACCGCCGCCCGCGGCCCTTACCAGAACGGGATAGTCCTCCTCGTAGGCTGCGCGGACGGCCTCGTCGAAGCCGGGACGCAAAGTGTCCCTCCGGGTCACCCCGAGGTGGAGGGCGCTATAGAGATCGTCGGGGGCCTCGTCCCGGCCGCCACCTCTTCGAAGATAGTCCTCGTGTAGGCGTAGCCTGTCCCCGGGTCGTCGAACCGATCGGGCAAGAGAAGGTTCATAGTGACTCCCATTCGATGCTCTCGGGTCGTGATAAAACGGTTCTTATGAGCTCGCTGCTTTCGAGTTTACCAGCGTGGCGAGCGGACTCTTGGAGCGAGGAGTTCGGAGGCGCGATGCACGGAGAGTACAAAACTCCGGGAGGGAAGCTGGTGATAGCCGACTTTCGACGTTCAGGATGGTTCTCTGGCCGGCGTCGAGGTGAGCGGAGACTTCTTCCTCGAGCCCCCCGAGGCGCTCGCGGACATCACCGTCGCTTTGGAGGACG
>JALZEL010000395.1 GCA_030862075.1 Actinomycetota bacterium
ATCGCCCAGGTCTGGAACATGGCCCAAGAGGCCAAGTTGGACGAGGAGGCTTTGCGCGTTGCCGAAGAGAGCTTGAAAGCTCGTTCGGAAGTAGCAACCGGCGCACCTGAGCAGTAACTGCCGCAGCATCATTCAAAAGATTATCCACTGGGTTGCCGACAAGGTGCTCTCTCGGCAGTTGGGTGAATAGAGGTGCCCCTACACCCTCGCGTAATTTCCTTGTTCTATATGTAAGTTGTTGCGGTTGCTATGTTGGCCGTAGCGATCCTCGGAGAGCGGTGGTTGCGCAATGAGATGCGCCACCTTGATCTGCCTCTACCTTAGCTGCTCTTTCGCTGTCGAGGTAAGTGTTCGTCCTCCACGCCCAGATGTCTAGAAGTCACCGCCGCCGTAGTCACCACCGTAATCGCCGTAGTCACTGCCGTAATCACCGGAGTCGTCCTCCGCGCCGCCGGCGGTTTCTTCGTCCCCCGTCTGCTCGCCCTCGTCGTCGAAGCCGTCCATGGAGCCGAGGAACTGCTGGGCGATCATGCTACCGACGAAGCCTGCCGCCAAGCTGGCAAAGATCGTGCCGCCCATGCCACCCATCATGCCGCCCATACCGGGTCCCCTGCTCGTGTTGCCGAAGCTCCGCTCCAGCGTCCCCGGACGACGCATCTCGGCCCGCGTCGCGAGCCGGGCCAAGCTCTTGGGGTCGTCACGACCCCCGGCCAACGCCGACCTTTCTCCCTCCGGCGTCTCCGCCGCCAACTCGCGCAGCGCCTGTGCCCGCTGCTCCGGCGTCAGCTTGGCGAACGCCTCTTCGTGGGCCTGCTCGATCATCTCGGGCGGAGCGGTCTTGAGCATGTAGCGGTAGCGCCGCAGCGCCTGTTCGTCGGCGTCCGGTGGCTGGTGCTGCTCTCCGTCGCCGCGACCATGGTGGGTTGACGTCGTCGGCTGCTCCCGAGGTTCCTCCTCGCGTCCGAAAAGCCGCTGGAAAAAGCGCATCATCTCTCCCTTTGCTCGGCTCGGGCCGGCTGTATGCCGACTACCTGCCGCGCGAGTTCTTCGAAGAGTATACTGCCGATGCGTTCGACACAGGATATATTCTCGACTACTTATTAGCGGGCTGGGGCTACTTATCGGGGCTCCGGCCTTTTTTGTCGCTGGGCCCCGGTCCTATCGCCTAAGGCTGGTCCGAAGACCAGCCTTACTTATGCTACCGCTTGGTTGTGCAATCCTCACCTAGAGATGAGTGAACCTCCGGGGAATGGTTGAGAAAGATAGCGTTCATCAACGCGAAGGGCGGGGTTGCAAAGACCACGTCCTGCGTAAACGTAGGCGCTGGCCTGGGCCTGAAGGGCTACCGAACCCTCCTGATCGACCTCGACAGTCAGGGGCATGTGACGAAGAGCCTGGGAGTACAGGCAGGCGAGGGGTTGGCGGAACTGGTGCAGGGCGACGCCAGCCTCAAAGAGGTGCAAATAGAAGCTCGCGAGAACATATTCGTAATCGCCGGCGGAAAGGCGCTCTCCGGCGTGAAACGTCTGATCTCTCGGAGGGATATGCGCTCCGAGTTGGTGTTGAGCGAGACTCTAAGGGACCTACAAGGATACGATTTCGTTCTGCTGGACACGGCGCCCTCGTGGGACGTTCTCAACGTCAATTGCCTCTTCTACGCCGATGAGCTCCTGCTCCCGGTCTCGATGGAAGTTCTGGCGCTGCAGGGTATAGGCGACTTCCTGGGCCGTGTCGATCAGGTCCAGCGCTACCGAGATGGCCTGCGTATAGAGGGCATAATCCCTACTTTCTACGACCGCCGGGTGAAGAAAAGCGCCGAGATCCTGGAGCAGTTGAAGCGCTACTTTCCCGATACCCTCTGGCCGCCCGTGCGCTACAACACGAGGCTCTCGGAAGCACCAGGCTTCGGTCAACATATTTTCGAGTACGCGAAGAAGAGCAACGGGGCCGCCGACTACGCCCGCCTGGCGGAGCGGCTTGCGAAAGGCGAGTGAGCTGAGGCATGAGCAAGAGCAGAAAAGTGCCGAAGGATCTTATGGGAGCTATCCTGGGCGAGAGCTCCGTATCTTCCAGCTATGAACGAACTTCTTCGTGGCCTACCGGGTCACGCAGCGCGGACCGAAGAACTGCCGCGTCCGCTTCCACCGCTGAAGGCACGATCTTCTGGGAGAAGCAGCCGGAGCGGGTAGGTACCACGTTCAACCTCTCTAAACAGGTCAACAGGGAGTTGGACAAGCTCCGGCTGGAGCTTCAGCTAGAGGAAGGCGTTCGCTCTTCCAACTCCGAGATCGCCGAAATAGCGCTTCGGATCGCCATCGAGGACGCGAGAGAGAGGGGAAGAGAGAGCGAACTGGTCAAGAGGCTAAGCGGCCGGCCCGCGGATCAGGCCGAGGAGGCTATCGGCGGGAGGCGCAGTGCGCCTGGAGGAGCTGCCGAGGAGGTAGGCTGGACAACGCGTCGCAGCGTTGAAGACTCTGGTCGCATCGTCGAGACTACCTACAACGAGGACGGGGAAATCACTGACGAGAAGGAGGTGGGCGTCGTCACCGATCTACCCGTGAAGGCAGAATACGTGGACGAAGAGGGGAGATTCCTAAGCCTGGCCAACGACGAGCTGGGGAACATTTTCGAGTGGGTTACGGACGAGGAATTCAATACACTCGGGGCGAGGCTCGTCCGAGGCGCGGACTAAGACGTTCGACTTAGCTGAGCTTCGCCTAGAGGCTCCGGCTTTTTGCTTATGACTCGCCCAATCAGGGTAGGACGAAGAGTACACACGAG
>JALZEL010000013.1 GCA_030862075.1 Actinomycetota bacterium
GCCCCGGCTCCCCTCTTTGCATGCGCGGTTCCGCTGGGTTTAAGCATACAAATATTTGAAGCGGGTCGGAGAAGTAACTAAGATGTTTCCATTGCTGTTTTGTCCGGCTCGGAGGGTCGGGAAAGAGAGGTTGGCGACTGCAGCCTCCAAGCGGACTTCCGCGAGCAGGAAGCACGGGAAGGAGAGATGGCCGCGGAGCAGCCCGCCGGCCGCGCGGCGACGAACCCCGGCGAGTAGGCCGGACCGCGCTTTTGTTCAGCACCCCCGTTCGGGGGCGCGTCGCGGAGGGAGGGTTTCGTGTTCGAGGGCTTCGAGCGCATCCAGATCGAGACTAGAGGAGCGACCATCAACGCCGTTCGCGGGGGCGAGGGGCCGCCGGTGTTACTGCTGCACGGCTACCCGCAGACGCTGGCGATGTGGCACCTGATCGCGCCCCGCCTCACCGCTTCTTTCACGGTCGTCGCGACTGACCTCAGGGGCTACGGCGACAGCTCCAAGCCCGAGGGTGGGGAAGAACACGCCGGCTACTCGAAGCGCGCGATGGCCGCCGACCAGGTGGAGGTGATGCGGACTTTGGGATTTGGTTCCTTTGCCGTCCTCGGGCACGACCGGGGTGGCCGTGTCGCCCACCGGATGGCGCTCGATCACCCACAAAGCGTCACGAGGCTCGCGGTATTGGACATCGTGCCCACGCGCCACGTCTTCGAGACCGCGGACAAGGAGCTCGCGATGGCCTACTATCACTGGTTCTTCCTCAGCCAACCCTACGATCTGCCGGAGCGCCTCATCGGGGCCGACCCAGACTACTACCTGCGCAAGAAGCTCAGCGGGTGGGGGACTGGCTTTGACTCCTTCGCCTCCGAAGCTTGCGCCGAGTACGAGCGCTGCTTCCGCGACCCGAGGACCATACACGCGAGCTGTGAGGACTACCGGGCCGCCGCCACGATAGATTTGGAACACGACGGGGCCGACCGGGACCGTAAAGTCGGGTGTCCGCTACTGGCGCTCTGGGGGGAGCAGGGCGTCGTGGAGAGGCTCTACGACGTGTTGGGGGTCTGGCGCGGGTACGCCTCCGAGGTGGGGGGCAGGGCGCTACCCTGCGGCCACTACCTGGCCGAGGAGAGGCCCGAGGAGACTGCGGAGGAGTTGGTTACGTTCCTCCACGGTTGAGGTTGCTACACTGGCGAACATCGTGGAAGATGCAGAGCGGCGCGCAGAAGAGGAGAAGGCTCGGATCGAGGCCTACTACCGCGAGGTACTAAAGAGATCGGTGGAATTCGAGAAGAAGATCCGGGACCGCTGGCGCCAGAAGAACCGCGAGAAGAACAAGCGTATCGCGGAGCTCGAAGTTCGCGTCGAGGAGATCGAACGGAGACTGAAGAACAAGGGAGTAGACTCGAAGGAGTGAAGCGTGGCGTATCGCAGGACAAAAGAGCGAAAGCTGGTGGCCCTCATGGTCAACGACCTGGGGATAGCCGACACCGAGGAGCCGGAGATAACCGGGATCGAGGGTGGGGTTCGGGACCTCCCCGACGAGGAGCTGGACAGGACCCTCGCCGAGAGGCTGGCCTTACCCTACCCGGTCGATGAGGAGGTCCTGGATCGTGCCTTGGCGCGCGTCGAAGAGCCAGGGCGGCTCTCGGAGAGGGGAGGTTTCACCGGTGCTCCGGACATGAGCCACGAGCCGCGCCCAGAGGAGCGCGAGGGCTAGGAGAAGCTGACGCCGGGTGCCCCGATCTCGGCGCGCAGAGCCTCGACCTCTTCGGTTATCTCCGAGAGATCCGAGCGGGCTTGCGTCATACGGGCGTGTTCGGCGCGGACGAAGCGGGTGTAGGGGGCTATCGCCTCGCGCATCCTCTCGACGGAACGCTCTATCTCCGTGTCGAACTGCCGCCTCACGACCTCGCTAAGACGTTTGCGCAGCGCTTCGGTCTTCTCCCGGAACTCTTCGCGCGCCTTGCGCCGCCGACGAGGGAGGATGAACAGCCCGAGACCCGCGATCAGGAGCGCCGCCGTTATCCCCGTCACGTCCGCCGCCGCCGTCGTCGCGACCGCAACCGCCGCCGCCCCGAGGCCCAGAGCGCCGACCTCTACCGCCGCGGTCTGGGCGACGGCACCCTGCAGCGAGAGGGCGAGCTGCTGCGACTCATACTCGGGGTCGTAACGCTGGACGACATCCGTCGCGTTCTTGCCGACGGATAGGAGGAGCTGTGAGCGGTTGTACTCGAAGTTGTCGCCGACCTCCCCGATTATGCGCTCGTCGTACCTCGCCTGCCGACGGCTGTTGACGTACTCCACGATCGCGCGCCACTGCTTGAGGTTCCGGTTCACCATCCAATCTATGAGCTCCTGCACCCGCTCGTCTATGCGCTCCTCGGTGTCGGCGACGACCTCGTCCTGGAAGCGGTCCTGTATCTTGTCGCGCTGCACGAGTTCGCGGACGTTCGCGAGGCGTATGTTCTCCTCGAACCACTCGTCGCCCCGCTCGTTCATCTGGAGGATGATGTTCTCGATCTCGGCCATCCGCGCCTCGAAGTCGCGCTTCATGTCCTCTTTGTAGAGTTCGAGCTGCGACTCAACGTTCTCGGACATCTTGAAGTCGTCCTCGAGCAGACTAACCCGCTCCTCGACCGCGTGTTCGTAGCGCCTCACCAGCTCCTCGACCACTCCCAAAGGGCTCTCCAGCTTCAACCGCACCCGGCCCTCCTCGTCCAGGAGGTCCGTGACGTAGCGCTCCAGCTCGTCGAAGCCGCTCGCCGAGAGCAAGGCGTCCCGCTCCAGCTCGTTCTCAGAGTTCTTCGCCCTCTGGGCCGTGGAGGACGAGACGAAGAAGATCGGGGGTCTCAAACCCAACATCGAGCGCACGCCTTCCTCGACAAAAGAACGCACCTGGTCGCGCTCTTCGTCTGCGTGCAGCAGATCTACCTTGTTCACCACGAGGACTATCTTCTTGCCCCAGTCGCGGATGAGCTCCAGATACTCGCGCTCGGACTCGGTGAAGGGCCTGTCGACGGAGGTGACGAAGAGGACCAGGTCGCTACGCGGGACGAAGCCGCGGGACAGCTCCTCGTGGTGGCGGATGATCGCGTTGGTCCCCGGCGTGTCCACGATGGCTATCTCGCGCAGCAGCGCGTGCGGGTAGCCCTTCTCCAGAACCCCCTCCCGAAGCTCCCTCTTCGTAAGCTCCGGGCTGTGCCTGAGGACGGTGATGCGGTCGGTCGTGGGCGTTACGCCTTCTTCGGAGAGCCCGGCCCCCAAGAGGGCATTGATGAACGCCGACTTACCCGAGTTGAACTCGCCGACGATGACGAGCAGGAAGAGCTCTTCGAGGTCCCCGAGCTTTCGGCGCACCAAGGAGGCGTCCTCTGGCGGGGCACCGAAACCTCCGAGGAACTCGACCAGTCGTTCGAGGAGGGCGCGTTCGCGGTCGGCGAGTCCCCTCCAGCGCTCGTCAAGGATCTGCATCTAACCCGTGCTCCTCAAAAAGGCGTTACCGACTCTATGCATTGTACCCTTTAAAGGGTGGTACCACCGGGTGGTAACATGTCCCACCGTACGGACGGCGCGAAGAAGGAGGGCTGCGTATGCACTACAGGAAGCTCGGTGCCACTGGTCTCGATGTCTCGGAGGTGGGCTACGGGGCGTGGGGCATCGGCAAGGACGCGTGGCTCGGCACCGAGGACGACGAGTCGATAAGGGCCCTCCACAAAGCCATAGACCTCGGCCTCAACTTCATAGACACGGCTCTGGCCTACGGGGAGGGGCACAGCGAGCGGCTCGTAGGCCGGGTGGTGAAGGAGCGCGACGAGACCGTGCACGTCGCCACCAAGATACCGCCAAAGAACGACATATGGCCCGCACCCTCCGGGCTGCATCCAGACGAGGTCTTCCCCGGCGATTACGTGAGGGAATGCACGGACCGGAGCCTCGAGAACCTGGGGTTGGGAGCGATAGACGTGCAACAGTTCCACGTCTGGAGCGACGAGTGGGTCGGCGAGGGCGACTGGCTCGAGGCTGTCGAGGACCTCAAAAAGGAGGGCAAGATCCGCTTCTTCGGCGTCTCCATAAACGACCACCAGCCGGAGAACGCCGTAAAGCTCATCGAGGCCGGCGTCGTGGATACGGTGCAGGTAATCTACAACGTCTTCGACCAGAGCCCCGAAGACGAGCTCTTGCCCTTGTGTATGGAGCGCGGTGTCGGCGTGATAGTAAGGGTGCCCTTCGACGAGGGCGGGCTTACCGGCAGGATCACGCCAGAGACGAAGTTCGAGGAAGGCGACTTCCGCAACGAATACTTCAAGGGCGACCGGAAGAATGAGGTCTACGAGCGGGTCCGGGGGATGGCCGAAGACCTCGACGTGGAAGAAGATAAGATCCCCGAGATCGCGCTACGCTACGTCTTGAGCCACCCGGCGGTCTCGACGGTGATCCCTGGGATGCGCTCCGTGCGAAACGTCGAGCGCAACATGGCGGTCGCCGATGGTAGGGGCCTCCCCGAAGACCAGGTGGAAAGGCTCAAGGCCTACCGCTGGGTACGCGACTTCTACCCCGAGCCGATCGAGCCGAGCGGGGATACGGCTACGACCTGAACCGGCAGGCGCCGTACCCTAGCCGCCGGGCGTGGTGACCAGCTTGCCGTAGGTCTTGCGGCTACCCAGCAGTTCTAGCGCGTCCGGCACCTCCTCGAAGGGGACGGTCTTGAAGATGAGGGGATCTATCTTGCCGCTCTCGTAGAGCTCGATCAGGGCGTCATGGGTCTCGTCGAAGAGCTCGGGCATGACCTTGCCGTAGAGGCCCCAATGGAGGCCGACGACTGAGTAGTTCTTAACGAGGAGGTGGTTGGTGGGGGCGTCGGCGATCCTGCCGCTCGTGAAGCCTACGACGACGATGCGCCCCTCGAAGGCCACGCACTTCCTCGAAAGGTCGAAGACGTCGCCGCCCACGGAGTCGAGGATCACGTCTGCCCCTCGGCCTTCGGTCGCCTCTTTGACGACGTCCACAAAGTTCTCCTCCTTGTAGTCCACCGCGATCTCGGCCCCCAAAGCGCGGCAGATCTCGACTTTCTCCGAACCGCCGGCCGTAGAGATCACGCGGGCGCCCGCGGTCCTCGCCAACTGTATAGCCGCCGAGCCCACGCCCCCCGCGCCTGCGTGTACGAGGATCGTCTCTCCTTCTTTGAGGCCCGCCCGCCGGTGGAGGCCGACGTGGGCCGTCTGGTAGGCGAGATGCATCGCCGCTGCTGCCTCGTAGGGCATTCTATCTGGGATGGGGAAGACGGAGCCCTCGACGGGAACAGTGACTTTCTCGGCGAACCCGCCTTTGGGGAGCGGAGGAGTGGCGATCACGCGCGTCCCTGTCGCGAGGCCCACGTCGTCGCCGGCCTCAACGACTGTCCCCGAGACCTCGGCGCCTGGGGTGAAGGGTAGCGGCGGTCTTTCCTGATACTTGCCCTGGCAGAGGAGGATGTCGAAGAAGTTCAGGGCCGCCGCCTCGACCTCGACCACGACCTCGCCCGGGCCGGGCTCCGGTTCCTCCACCTCCTCCAGCTTCAGGGCCTCCTTCGGGTCTCCGAGCTCGTGCACCCGCCAGGCGCGCATCGTGAGGTCCTCCTTCCGCTCTCTGGTACGGAGCCCGAGCTTACCAACTGTCGTCCGGCGGCACCAGCCGTAGCTGGCGTAAGCCTCGACGCGCTGGTAAGCTCGCAGAGGTGCACCTCTAAGGAGCGAGCAGAGGAGGAACTCTATGCTGCGGGTAAGAGACGCCATGACGCGGGAAGTCGTGACGGTCGGGCCGGAGACGAGCGTGGCCGAGGCTTGGGGACTGTGCAGGGAGAGGAACATCCGGCACCTGCCCGTGGTGGAGGGTGGGCGCCTGATCGGTATCGTCTCCGACCGGAACCTGAGGGACGTGAGCCCGCCTAGGGCAACCCTCGATCAGGAGAACACCCTGGGGTGGGTGCGTATAAGGGACGTGATGAGCCCCGAGGTCGTCACGGCGCACCCTTTGGATACTATAGATCACGCTGCGCGCGTGATCTACGAACGCAGGTTCAACTGCCTCCCCGTCGTCGCCGAAGACGAGCTGGTAGGCATCATCACCTCCTCTGACCTCGTGCGCACCCTCGTGGAGCTCGTCGGTGCGACCGAGATAGGCAGCTGGATCGAGGTCGAGGTCCCGAACGAGCCCGGCCAGCTGGCGAACGTGACCGAGGTTATCCGGGATCGACACGTCAACATAGGCGGCGTCTTCCTCGGCCCAGCGAGCCGGGAGACCTACCGCACCATCGTGCTGCGCCTTGAGACCACCGATCCCACGAGCATCGCTGAGGCCCTCACCTCCGTCGGCTACGTCGTGACCTCCACCGAGTCTAGCGCTCCCACAGAGCGCTACCTCGAACGGAGGTAGTAGGCCGACACTAGCCGGTGCCGAACAGGCCCTCGCCAGCGTCTGGCTTCAGCTTGCCCTCCTCGTCCAGGTAGTCGCGCCAGGAGCGCTTCGGGCTGTAGCCGAGCATCTCTTGGGCCTTGGCGATGGAGATGCCGGAGGCGTCCTCGCGGGCTAAAGGTTTCTTTATCTCTACCTTGTCGCCGTAGTGCTCCCGGACGATCTCCTCGAAGGGGCGGTTGCCGACGTTGTCAGGGGAGGCGATGTAGAAGACCTCGTGGCATGGCAGGTCGGACTCGGTGGCGAGCACTATCGCGTCCGCCAGGTCATAGACATCTATGTAGCTCCAGAAGTTCGGGCTCAAGACCGAAGCATCCCGGACCTGGGGCCCCAGGTTTCGCTCATAGTTGCCCTCGTGCTGCACCCAGGAGGGGCGGATCGAGACGCAGCAGATGTCCGAGCGGCGAACCGCCGCGTCCATGAGGAGCTCGCCGAAGTATTTGGCGGTCGCGTACGGGTCCTGCGGCCGGATCAGGTGCTCCTCGTCCACCGGCACGTAGTCCGGCAGGAAGTCGCGTTCGGGGAAGAAGAAGCCCGGCACGGTCTCACTGGAGATGTTGACGAAGCGTGAGACGCCAAACCGGATCGCTGCTTCCAAAGCGTTGAAGACGCCCATGAGGTTATTCTGGAAGACGACGTGCGGAGGGTTGTGCGTCGGCTCGGGGATGGCAGCGGCGTGCACGACGGCCTCCATCCCTCGCACCACGGCGAACATCTCGCCCGCCTCGGCAACGTCGGCCTGGACGTACTCGGGCTCGCCTTCTATGGGGCGCTCGAAGACGGGTGGGGAGAGGTCTGTGGCCCGAACTTCGTGCCCGGCCTCCATAAGTGCTGCCCCCGCGGGTTTACCGACCTTTCCCCGCGCCCCGGTCACCAGCACCCGCATGCCCTATCTCCCTTCTTTTGCCTATAAATATCGCCGGATGGTACACCAGCGCACATGCTGCGGCGATTGTGGGGTTTCGGCGGTCGGTGGGGAGGGTAAGGGCGCACCATGCGAGTGGTCATCGTCGGCGCTACGGGGAACATAGGGACGAGCGTGCTGCGCTCTTTAGTGGGCGAGGATCGCGTCGACTCCGTCCTCGGGATCGCCCGCCGCCTACCACGGCTCAGTATGCCGAAGGTCGAGTGGGCCGAGGTAGACGTTACCAGAGACGACCTCGTTCCCCTTTTTAGGGGCGCGGAAGCCGTGGTCTCTCTGCACTGGCTCATACAGCCCTCGCGGGATCTGAACAAGCTGTGGATGGTGAACGTCGAGGGTAACTCACGCCTCATGCGGGCCGTGGAAGAAGCGGGGGTACCCGCGCTGCTCTACTCCTCGTCGGTCGGGGTGTACTCGCCGGGGCCGAAGGATCGCTACGTCGACGAGAGCTGGCCCAGGGACGGCGTGGCGACCTCGCACTACGGCAGGCAGAAGGCCGAGGTCGAGAGGAGGCTGGACCGCTTCGAGGCGGAGAACGAGGGCGTGCGGGTGATAAGGGTACGCCCGGCGCTGGTCTTCAAGCGCGAGGCGGCGGAGGGGATTAGGCGGCTCTTCGGGGGACCGTTCTTCCCGAGCTTCCTCGCGAGGCCGGAGCTCATAAACTACGTCCCGAGGATCGAGAATCTCCGGGCGCAGGTGATCCACTCCTACGACGTGGGAGAAGCGTTCCGGTTGGCGCTCGTGAACGACGGCGCGCGCGGGGCGTTCAACGTCGCGGCGGAGCCGGTGTTGGACGCCGAGGAGATAGGCCGGATTTTGAACGCCAGGCCCGTGCCGGTCTCGGGACGGCTCGCCCGCGCGGGCGCCGACCTCTCGTGGCGCCTGAGGCTGCAGCCGGTACCCGCCGGCTGGTTCGACCTCGCGACGCAGGTGCCGATCATGGACACCGCCAGGGCTCGCGCCGAGCTCGGTTGGACGCCCCGGTACGATGCCGGGGACGCCCTCCTCGACGCGCTGGAGGGCTTGAGGACCGGCGCCGGGCTCGATACGCCGGCGCTCTCGCCAAGGACGAGCGGGCCCATGCGCATCAGGGAGATACTGACCGGCGTCGGAAGGAGGGAACCGTGAGAGCTGTGGTGTGGCACGGGAAAGAGGACGTGCGGGTAGACAATGTGCCGGACCCGATCATTCAGGAACCCACGGACGCCATAATCCGCGTAACCTCGAGCGCCATCTGCGGCTCGGACCTACATCTCTATAGCAAGCTCTACCCCGTCATGCGGGAGGGCGACATCATCGGCCACGAGCCGATGGGCATCGTCGAGGAGGTCGGGGCCGACGTGGAGCACATCGCGCCGGGCGACCGGGTAGTCGTGCCCTTCAACATCTCCTGCGGGCACTGCTACTTCTGCGCGCAGCAGCTCTATTCCCAGTGCGAGACGACGCAGAACCAGGGTAAGCTCCCCCAGGCCGCGAGCCTGCTGGGAAGAGGCAAGGGCGCGAGCCTCTTCGGCTACACGCACCTCTACGGGGCGGTCCCCGGCGGGCAGGCCGAGTATTTGCGCGTTCCGCAGGCGCACTTCGGTCCCATAAAGGTACCGGAGGGGCCTCCCGACGAGCGATTCCTGTACCTCTCGGACGTCTTGCCGACCTCCTGGCAGGCTGTGGCCTACGCCGATGTGCCCGAGGGTGGTACTTTAGGGGTGTGGGGCTTGGGGCCGATCGGGCAGATGTGCGCCAGGATCGGGTACCACCTCGGGGCGGGGCGTGTGATCGGGGTGGACTACGTCCCCGAGAGGTTGGCGCTCGCCGCGAAGTACGGTGTGGAGACCATAGACTTCTCGGCGGTGGACGACGTGAAGGAGCTCGTACTCGAGTTGACCGGTGGTCGGGGCGTGGACGCTGCCATAGACGCGGTCGGCATGGAGGCATCCGGGTCGTTGGTCGCCTCGATCCTCCAGACTACCAAGCTCCAGCTCGACAGGGCGAACGCCCTGCGCGAATGCATGGCTTCCATCCGGCGCGGCGGGACCCTGTCGATCTCCGGCGTCTACGCCGGCCCGATCCAGATGTTCGAGCTTGGGGACCTCTTCGACATGCAGATCCAGGTGCGCATGGGCCAGGCCAACGTCCGTATGTGGATCGACGACATTCTCCCGCTCCTCGGCGACGAGGACCCTCTGGGCACCGAGGACCTCGCCACCCACACCATGCCGCTCGAAGACGCGCCTTTGGGATACGAGATCTTCCAGAAAAAGCAGGATGGGGCCATCAAGTGCGTCCTGAAGCCGTAGACAACACTGAGCGCCAGCCCGATGCTTTTTAGTGCACCGATCGCGGCGGGGAGGCTACGTACATGACCAGGATTGGTTACTTTCTGTCCAGCGAGGAGTGGGGGCCGCGCGAGTTGCTCGATCAGGCCCGCATGGCCGAGGAGGCCGGTTTCGAGGCGCTCTGGATCTCCGACCACTACCACCCTTGGACCTCCGAGCAGGGGAACAGCCCCTTCCTCTGGTCGGTGATCGGAGGTCTCTCTCAGGCGACACGGCTGCCGGTTACGACCGGCGTGGTCTGTCCCACCATGCGCATC
>JALZEL010000021.1 GCA_030862075.1 Actinomycetota bacterium
GGAGCTAAGGGCGAGGGGGATGCCTCTGGGGCTCATGCCAGCCATGAGCTACGAGGAGAAGGAGATAGTGCTCGAGGCTGGCGACAGCGCCCTCTTCTACAGCGACGGCTTGGTAGAGGATCACGACTCCAAAGGCGAGATGTTCGGCTTCCCTAGGCTGCAGGCTCTCGTCGCCAATCATGGTGAGAAGCGATCTCTGGGGAACTTCCTCTTGGAGGAGCTCTATTCCTTCACGGGGGCGGGCTGGGAGCAGGAGGATGACATCACCCTCCTTACGCTTCGACGTTCAGCTTAGGTATGCTGAACATACGAGAAAGCCCCTTGTCGGCAACCCGGTGAATAGAGGCAACGGAGCACCCCTCCCACCTCTTGACACATGCGTTATTTGTTGGCATTAATCAAAGCGTTATTAGGCAACCCGCCAGGGAAAGCGGGTTGGGAGGGAGGAGATGTACAATTGCACGTAGAAGACAGCCAAGTGATTAACCAGCCTGTGCAGAATGTCTCCCCGCTCTCGATGAGGGAGGTGGCCCGGATCTCCTCGGACGTTTTGGTGCATGAGATCCGCGAGCGTACAGTGCCCTGGTGGCTCTTGAACCTGGTGCTAGGCGCCGTGGGGCGCTTCAGCAGGCAGGCGGCGGACATCCGCGAGATGGTGAGTCACTTCCAAAGTGGTCGCTACGTCGCCGATCTCGCCCGGCAGCGGGAAGCGTTCGGCCCCGTGCCCACGGCAGAGGAGGGGGTGGCGCGCCGGCTGCGAGAAGCGGGGCTCGCGCCGGTGGCCGGGAGCGTCGCGGCGAGCGCCGGAGCCAGACCACGCCTGGTGGAGGGGTAGCCGTGACGCTCACCGAGAAGCAGCGCGCGTTCCTGGAGGCGCCACGCTTCGCCGTCGCGGCGACGATCTCTACCGACGGGCTGCCACACCAGACGGTGGTGTGGTATGCGCTCGACGGCAACGACGAGCTGGTCGTCAGCACGCCGAGGGGGAGCCTCAAGCACCGGCACCTGCTGCGCGACCCCAGGCTCTCCCTGTGCGTGGAGGAAGGCTTCCGCTACGTGACCGTGAGCGGCCGGGTGCGGATCGAGGAGGAGCCTAAGGCCACCCGCGAGCTGTACGGCCGGATCGGGGCGCGCTACCGGGGGGCGACGCCGAGCCCCACGGCGGGGAAGGGGCCACCGCGGCTCGATCCGAAGACGGCCGAGCTGCTTTCGCGGGAGCGGGTCACGCTCAGGCTGGCGATAGAGCGCGTACACAGCAACGGGTTGGGTTAGGCTCGCTCTCGGTTCCGGCAGCGGGCCGACCGTCCGCCGGGCGGAGAGAGGTGCGGCGGATGTTATGGCAGTCGTACCTTTACCGGGGATTCAGCACGTCAAAGGTAGAGAGAAAGGATGAGCGCTTAGTATCCACACTCACAAGGATGAGAGCCTTCGCTCTATCTCGAGCCACCTCCTAGAGGACTATCAGACCCATTGGCTCCTCACCAACTTTGAGTTGGTTCTCCACCTCCAGTGACTCCATCTCGACCACCGCCACCTTGTTCTCCCCAGTCACCGCGACGTAGCCGTACTTTCCGTCGGGGCGGAACGAGACATTCGCGCCGTTCTGCCCGACCTCGAGGCGCTTAATCAGCCTCCCACTCTCCGGGTCTAGGACCGCCGCCCAGGTGTCGGCGAAGTGGGTGACTATGCTGAAACGGCCGTCCGGCGAGAAGGCGACGGTGACGGGCTGCTCGCCGAGCTCCTCGGTGTGCAAAGTCTCCAGTGTCTGGGCGTCGAGCACCACATTCGAGCCGCTCGCCGTCTGTACCCAGACCTCCTTACCGTCAGGTGAGGCGCGCAGCATCCACGGTTTCGAACCCTCGGGGAACTCAACCCGCTTCATAACCCTCAAGGTCCTGGTGTCGAGCATCGCAACCGTGTCCTGATCGCGCTCCGGGACGTAGCCGAACGAACCGTCCGGCGAGAGATCCACGTCTCAGGGGAACGCCCCCATCTCGACGCGCTCAATCGCCTCACCCGCTACCGCGTCGACGACGGCCAAGAAGTTGGAGCCTGCAGAGTTGACGAACCCGCGTTTTTTGTCTGGGGTGAGCACGAAGCTGTGCCCAGGACCTTCCCCATCCACCGGCACCTGCTTGACGACCTCAAAGGTCTCCGGATCGATAGCGATGGCTTGAAGCTCATTATCGGGGAAGTCGTAGGTCCAGATGCTCTCCCCGTCCCAGTAGTGCTGCTCGTTTGAGAGCCAGCGGACGACAGCGTTGGTCGGCTGGCTGCCGGTCACCTCGTTCGTAGCCGGGTCGAACAAGGTGACGTCTTGCGACTCGGCGTTAAAGACTACCCCACGGGTGCCCTCCGCGTTCTGATCCGCGGTGGTTTCACCCACCTGGCCCGCAGAGGTGGTCGCACCCCCGCCACCGGACCCGCCGGAGCTGCATCCGGCGAGTAAGATTCCGAACAATGTCCCGCCAGCGATATACAGCATCCTGCGGCGAGTTATCGTCCGCCCAAGCAGCGGCGCAGCGGCCTCTAAGTCCCCCGCTAGGTCGGACGAACCGCCCGACGTGGCGTAGGGGCCTCAGGTCGGTTCGGTCGCGCACCGGGGTAACTGTTTTTGGGGTACCCTGCTTCGGTCTATGCGGATCCTCACGCCAAGCTCCTTACACGTTTGCCCAGTCTAGCCTAGAGTCATCGGCCTTTCATGCCACAACGCTGCCCCCAGCGTCGCGTTGTGCTTTCTAATCTATACCCTCGCCCTTTGAGCTTGAGGCGGCCCAGCGTTGAGACGATATATGGGCGGACAGCGTGCTCATATCGTTCATACGTGCTCTGATGTTCCGTGACCTTTACAGAGACTGAAAGCTATCTGGGCAGGTATTTCCCGACCGTTATGCTCCCGGCGTCAAAGATCGATCCGCCGTCGTGGTATCAGAGAGACACTAATTGACACTAGTTTTGACACTAATCCGGTGCAACAAACAGCAACGGTGGGCAACGCCGGTAGTGCGAAAACTCTATATGTAAGGCAATCCTGCAACCGCCTGCAACGGCCAAAACACAGTGGACGGGACTCAAAATCCGGTGAGGGCAACCTCGTGTGGGTTCGAGTCCCACCTCCGGCACAACACAAAATTACTGTAGAGCACAGATTTGTAACTGGCGTGGCACCACTTTGATCCGCGCTGCTCTTGCGGGTGCGAGAGTGCGGATCGGTTGCGGGGGTGCTCTTGTGCACCGATGGCCTGGCCTCTTATGCCAAACATGCCCTGTTCGTTTTCCGGAAAGCGCAGCGCACGGGAAGAGTGGGCCGCGCTTCCCGGCTCGTCTTGCCCGATGGGGTGATGGTAGCGAAGGTCGTCAAACGCTACGCGCGCCACCGAGTCGTCCAGGTAATCCGGAGCGTGGTGCGTGGCGCCGAGGCGGCGGTAGTAGGGCGGATCGTGGCAACTCAGGGTCGTACTGAAGCGGTCATAACACCGCCTACTCGAGCTTCTCAACACGACCTTTCGAGCGCAGCTGGCGCCTTTGGTGAGGCGCCGGTCGCGCCGGGGTGCATAAGCGAGCGACGCCGGAGGCGGGGATGTAGCTGGGGGGCCCTTGCTACAACTTCTTGTGGGTACATCGGAGCTTTCGCCGGGAGCACGATTTCGAAGAGCCCTCTGCCAGCAAGTGGATCGAGCGAACCCCGGCACTTGAGGCGGGTCTTACGGATCATCGCTGGACGCTGGAAGAGTTGTTGAGCTTACCCGTCCCGCCATCTTGCTTACCCAGACGGCGTGGTCGGCGACCGAAATGGCTGGTGGAAGCGGCATGTGCAGCCTGAGCACGGTTCAATGTGGTTCTACCGTAGTTGACAAATACGGGTGAAGGTAAGAGAATAGCCAGCGTAATGTAAATTTAAATTTCTCACCAGGGAGGGGGGCCTGCACAACAATTCTGTTTAGGCGCTACTTGTAGACACTTACTTGTACTAATGCCCGACATCTGGCATTTCGCGGCCATTTTTGGGCAAAGCCACCAAGGAGGTAGAAGTTGAGGAAGTTGATGTTGTTAGCCGCGCTGCTGGCGATGACGCTGGCGGCAAGCGCCCCCGCGTGGGCGCAACAGACGAGCGGTCCCGCTACGGGCGCCCAGGGTGTGAACGCCGCGCATGCGGGCAACGTGTGCGTCCAGCAGCTCCAGAACGTGAACACCGGCAACGTGAGTCAGGAGCAGGCTGCTGCGAACATAAACGAGCAGATAGGGGCCGACCAAACAGCTGTCGCCATTGCCGATGAGGGCGTTGCTGTGGCATCCAATGTTGCTGGTGATATCACCCAGACCCAGGACGTCAACCAGAGCATAGCCCAGAACCAAGAGGGGATCGAGCAGGTAAACAACGCGTTGCAGATCTGCGAGCAGGCCTTGAACCGGTAGCACCCCACACAACTGTGGGTTAGGGTTGCGAAGAAGGCGGGTT
>JALZEL010000032.1 GCA_030862075.1 Actinomycetota bacterium
GGCCTGAGTTGAACATGTCGCCGTCGAGAAAGATCTGACCGTCCGTGATGGAGATGAGGTTCGTCGGTATGTAGGCCGAGATGTCCCCACCCTTGGTCTCGCCAATAGGCAGCGCCGTGAGAGATCCACCACCTAGCTCATCCGACAGCTTGGCCGCCCGCTCCAGAAGGCGCGAGTGCAGGTAGAAGATGTCGCCGGGGAACGCCTCGCGCCCCGGTGGGCGCCTCAAGAGGAGCATCAACTGCCGGTAGGCGTTGGCGTGCTTCATAAGGTCGTCGTAGATGATCAAGGCGTCCTCGCCCTGTTGCATGAAGTACTCGCCGATGGCGCACCCCGAGTAGGGCGCCAGGTAGTGGAACGTCGCCTCCTGGGAAGCGGGCGCGTTTACGACCACCGTGTAGTCCATCGCCCCGTACTCCTCGAGCGTGCTCACGATCCCCGCCACGGTCGAGTCCTTCTGGGCGATGGCGACGTAGATGCACTTTACGTCCTGGTCGCGCTGGTTGATGATGGTATCTATGGCGATCACGGTCTTGCCGAGCTTGCGGTCGCCCAGGATGAGCTCTCGCTGCCCACGCCCAATCGGAACCATCGAGTCTATGGCCTTGATGCCGGTCTGCAAGGGTGTATCCACGTCCTTGCGGCTGATGACCCCGCTGGCTATCTGCTCGACGTGACGGTCCTCGTCGGCCTCGATCTCGCCCTTCCCGTCCATCGGCCTGCCCAGGGCGTCCACGACCCGGCCCAACATGCCGTTGCCGACCGGTATGCTCGCCAAGCGCTCCGTGCGCCGGACGGTGCTTCCCTCGCGGATGTGCCTGTCGTCGCCGACGATAACGACGCCGACGTTGTCCTCTTCAAGGCTCAGGGCGATGCCCATCACCGTCTCGCCACGGTTGTCCTCGAACTCCAGCATCTCCTGGTACATCGCGTTCGAGATACCGTGCACCTGCGCGATACCGTCCCCGACCTGCAGGACCTGGCCGACCTCCTCGGTGCGGGTCCGGCTCTCGTAGTCCGTTATGGCGCCCTTCAAGATGGAGGAGATCTCCTCCGGCCTCAACCTACCCACTAAACGCTACCCCTCTCAAGCATCGTCTCCCGGAGGCCCTGCAACCGCCCCCGCACGCTTCCGTCTATCCGTGTCTCACCGAACCTGAAGACCGCGCCGCCCACAAGGTCCGAGTCTACGTTAGTCTCCAGCACCACCTCGCGCCCGTCGAGGATCTCTCCGAGCCGGGACCTCACCCGGTCGAGCGTCTCGTCGGAGAGCTCGATCGCCGTTACGAACTCAACCTCCACCTTCCCTTGATACTCCGTGACCAGGTCCTCGTAGCGCGGCAAGACTTCTTCCAGGATCTCCGTCCGGCCATTGTCCACGAGCACCTTGAGGAAGTTCGTCGTCGAGCTCGTCATCCCCTCCGTCAGGGAGTCTATGGCCCTGCGTTTCTGCCCCTCGGGGATCTGTTCCCCATAGAAGAAGGACCTTAGCTCTTCGCTCTCGTGGAGGGCGTCCACGAACTCCTTGAGGTTTTCGAGGGTCTCTTCGAGCTCCTCGCGTTCGCGGGTGGCCCCGAAGAGCGCCTGGGCGTAGGTGGATACCGCGCTCAAACGCTACCCTTCACTCCCGGCCGGGGCCCCGGCGACCTCAGCCTCCAACTCATCGAGGGCCTCGGAGATCAAGCGCTCTTGGTCGTCACTATCTATGGAGCGTCCCAGGATCTGCTCGGAGGCCTGTACCACCATGCCGGCGACCTCCTGCCGGACCTCGCGCAGCGCCGACTCCCGCTCGCGGTTTATCTCCTCGCGGGCCCTCTGGATGATCCGGTCGGCCTCCTCGCGGGCTTCTTTCTTGGCCCGCTCGCGCTGGGCCTCGCCTTGCTGACGAGCCTCGTCACGAATCTGGCGGGCCTCCTCGCGGGCCTCGTTGATCTGCTGCCGGTACTCCTCGAGAAGCTCGCGGGCCTCCCTCCTGGTGTTCTCCGCCTCGTCTATGGCCTGCTCGATGGACTGCTGGCGACGCCGGATCTGGTCCCGAATCGGCGGGTACACGAACCAATAAAGCAGGGCGAGCAAGATCGCGAAGGTCACGCTCTCCCAAAAGATCAGGCCGAAGTTGCCGAGATCGAAAATGCCCGTTGTGTCCATACGCCCTCCTCTTCCCTTGTCCTCTCTACCTTACGCCTCAGAGCACGAAGGCTATGAGGAGGGCGAAGACGATGCCGTAGAGCGCGAAAGCCTCGACGAGCCCTATCCCGAGGAACATCAGGGTCCTGGTCTGCTCGAAGGCCTCCGGCTGGCGATGGATGCTCGCTATGGTCTGGCCGATCAGGTAGCCCATCCCCGCCCCCGGCCCGATGACCGCCGTGCCGGCCGCGACACCGACCCCGACGTACCTGAGCTCCTGCTGCAGTAGCGCCAACGTTCCCACGGTTTCCATGTCCATCTGCTCTGCTCCTCTCTCTCTACTTTTTCCCGATGATGGTTCTTAGTGAGACTCGCCGGCGTTCATCGCCAGCTCGATGTAAACCTGCGTCAGTATAGCGAAAATGTAAGCCTGAAGGACCGCGATGAAGATCTCGAACGCGTAAAGCACCACCGACAGGGGCACTGAGACGAACGCCATGAAGGTCCCAAAGTACAGGATGAAGCTGAGGAAGACGAAGATGATCAGGTGCCCCGCCAGAATGTTGGCGTAGAGCCGCAACCCGAGCGTGAGCGGCTTGGTGAACTCCTGCAGGATCTCGGTGAAGAACATGAACGGCACCAGAAGCGGCTTGAGCGGCAACCCGGGGATGATGAAGCTCTTGAAGTAGGGCCCAACGCCGTTGCGCCTGATGCCCTCGTATTGGGTGAGGACGAAGGTCAGGAACGCCAGGGCCATGGTGAACGAGATGTTGCTCGTCACCGGGTAGCTGTTCGGGACGAGACCGATGAAGTTTAGCGTCAGCAGGAAAACGAAGATGGAGAGCGTGTAGGGGAACCACTTCCTCCCCTCCTCGCTCATCTGTCCGCCGAGCTGGTTCCTCCCGAAGCCGTAGAGCTCCTCCACGATCACCTGGTAAGCCCCGGGCCGGTCCTTCAAGAGCCTGCTCCCGACGAACAAGATCAAGAACGTTATCGCCGCCCCGAGGAACAAGAACCAAACGATCTTGTTTATAGAGAGGTCCACCGGCCCGAGGTGTATCGGGACGACCCAGGTCTCCTTGGCGGTCTCCCAGGTGTGCAGGATCTCGTGCCGCACCTCTTCCTGGCTCTGCTGCATGAGCGCCAGCGTTCCCGTCAAGCTCCTACCCTCCGTTCTACTCTCTCGCGCACCGCGCGCCCGACGTCACGCCCTGCGCCCGCCCTGCCCAGCAACACCCCCGGCAGTAGCACCACGTTCTCCGCCAGGTAAACCCCGACGAAACCGGCCAACATGGCGACCACCGGCCAGAGGTCCAGGTACGCGGGAACCCCCAAGGCCCCCGCGGCGAAACCCAACCGCGCAGCGAAAGAAGCCGTCCCGATCATCATCCCGGCGGCCTTGGAGCCCCCCGTCAGCAGCGAGACCGTGAGCGCGGTCGAGACGAAGCTGACTATACCCACACCGACGCCGTAAAAAACCGCCCCAGCGTGCGCCGCACCAAACAAGAACCAGACCATCGCACCTATCAAGGCAGCCCCCACGGACACCCAGGCCGCGTACCGCAAGGCCAGCCGCCAGTGGGCGCTCATCCGTCACCCAGCTTCTTGAGCTGCAGGTACACGTAGTACAGCCCCCCGGCGAACCCTACTCCGAGGCCCACGAGGAGGAAGAGCGGCAGCGTCCCCAAAG
Organism: Actinomycetota bacterium; assembly: GCA_030862075.1. Taxonomy (GTDB): domain Bacteria; phylum Actinomycetota; class Rubrobacteria; order Rubrobacterales; family Rubrobacteraceae; genus Rubrobacter_F. The sequence goes on from JALZEL010000032.1 coordinate 3,818, forward strand.
CCCCATCCACGAAGAAACCGCCCCCGGCGAGGACGCCAAGAATCAGTATGAAAGCGAACCCGAGACCGATATAGCGGGCATGGTTGTTACCCGCGTTGTTCCCGTGAGAATCGGTGCTCGGCATCAACCAAACTATACCGCATCGACCAAAATGTTGCAAACAGTTTCAATCTCCGGCTAACGCCGCTATCGGGGCTCGGTCCGTGCTGCGTCGTAACGGAGCTGCACCATCTTGAGGCCGCCTTCGGTGGCGAGCTCCACGGCCAGAGGGTCCGGGTAGCCGCCCGCGTAGCGTACCTCTTGGATGCCGGCGTTCATGATCATCTTCGTGCAGAGCAGGCAAGGCTGGTGGGTGCAGTAGAGGACGGAGTCGCGCACAGATACGCCATGATAGGCAGCTTGAATGATGGCATTCTGCTCGGCGTGGAGCGTGCGCTGGCAGCTCTCCCGGCCGTCCACGACCCGTATGAGGCATCCTACGTCCTCGCAGTGCGGCATCCCCGCGGGGCTCCCGTTGTAGCCGGTGGCGAGGATCCTCTTGTCGCGCACGACCACGGCGCCGACGGCCAGGCGCGGGCAGGTGGAGCGGGTCGCGACCTCATGGGCGATGCGCGTGAAGTACTCGTCCCACGAAGGTCGGACCTTCTTTAGCGTGGCGTGTTCCTCGCTGGTGTCCACCGAAGGGTCTTTAAAGCGTTCCATACAACCTATCCCCAGCGTCGCCTAACCCCGGCACGATGAACGCCCGTTCGTCGAGCTCCGGGTCCACGGCGGCAGCGTAGAAGTTCACGTCGGGGTACTCGTTCGTCACCCGCTCGACGCCGGGTGCAGCGGCTACGGCGTGCAGGCAGGAGATCCACCCGGCCCCGTACCCCTTGAGCTTGCCCAAGGTCGCCGATAGGCTCCCGCCGGTCGCGAGCATCGGGTCCAGGACCAACAGCAGATACTCGTCCAGGTTGTGGGGCAGGTTGACGTAGTACTCGACCGGCTCGGCGGTCTCCTCGTCCCTTTGCAAGCCCATGAAGCCGACCGTCGCTTCGGGCAGGAGGGCGAGAGCCCCTTCGAGCATCCCCAAGCCCGCCCGCAGCACCGGCACCAGGCACACGGGTTTGGAGATCTCCTCGACCTCCGTCTCCGCCAAAGGGGTTCTGATGCGCGCGGCGTTCGTCGGCATCGTGCTCGCGGCCTCGGCGACCATGATGAGAGAGAGCTCCTTCATAGCCTGCCTGAACTCCGGCGTGCCGGTATTCTCGTCGCGCAAAGCCTTGAGCTTCTGGCGAGCGAGCGGCCCGTCCACGACGCGGAGGTTCCTCGCCTCAAGCATAGAGTGGATAGGCTTCCGTAAGCGCCGCGACCCTTTCTCTGAGACCGTCGGTCTCCCCATGCGCGGCCCTGGCGATTATCTCCGCTATCTCGCGCATCTCTTCCTCGCCCATCCCGCGCGTGGTCATCGCCGCCGTCCCGAGCCTCACGCCGCTCGTCACCGTCGGCGGCTCGGGATCTCCAGGGATCATGTTCTTGTTGCACGTGACTCCCACCCGCTCCAAGAGCTCCTCGAGGCCCTTGCCGTTGGTACCCGTGCCCCTCAGGTCCACGAGCATCAGATGGTTGTCCGTCCCGCCGGAGACGAGGTTCAAGCCCCCTTCGAGCAGACCCTCGGCCATAGCCCGCGCGTTGTCCACTACCTTCCGGGCGTAGTCCTTGAACTCGGGCCTCATGGCCTCCCCCAAGGCGACGGCCTTGCCCGCGATGGCGTGCATGAGGGGACCGCCCTGCATGCCGGGGAAGACGCGGCTGTTGACCTTCTTAGCGAACTCGTCGCGGCAGAGGATCATGCCTCCGCGCGCACCCCGGAGCGTCTTGTGCGTAGTGGTTGTGATGATCTCGCAGTAAGGGATCGGGGAAGGGTGCACGTCCGCGGCGATGAGGCCGGCGACGTGGGCCATGTCGGTGAGAAAGAACGCCCCGACTTCATCGGCGATCTCGCGGAAGCGGTCGAAGCGGATGACGCGCGGGTATGCGCTCGCCCCGGCGATGATCATGTGCGGCCTCTCCCGAAGCGAAATCTCACGCACCTGGTCGTAGTCTATGTACCCGTCATCGCCGACCCCGTAGTGGGCGAACTCGTAGGTGCGTCCCGAGAAGTTGAACTTGGCCCCGTGCGTGAGATGCCCCCCGTGCGCTAGGTTCATGGCGAGGACCTTTTCTCCCGGCTCGATCAGGGCTGCGTAAGCCGCCTCGTTGGCTTGGCTCCCCGAGTGCGGCTGCACGTTCACATGCTCCGCCCCGAAGATCTCCTTAGCCCGCTCGATGGCCAGGGTCTCGACCTTGTCCACCTGCTCGCAGCCACCGTAGTACCGCTTGCCAGGATAGCCCTCCGCGTACTTGTTCGTCAGCACCGACCCCTGCGCTGCCAAGACGGCCGGTGATGCGAAGTTCTCGCTGGCTATTAGCTCTATCGTCTTCCGCTGGCGCTCGAGCTCCCCGTCGAGTGCCTCCTGAACTTCGGAGTCAACCTCGGTATACGGTCCTATCACTTCTACCTCCGCTTCAGGTTTTAGCTTTCGCTGCGCGAGCCACGGCAGCTCTCGCTGGCGATCTGGAGTTCTGCTCGGTGCCACGCGTCTGGCTCGATCTCCGTTCGCGCGAGACTTTGCGCTCCTCGTTGCCTACAAACACAAGGAGTATAAACGCTGCCCGTAAGCGTTGCTTTTAGGTCTTAACTCCTGAAGGGCGCCGTCCGTGTCCTCCCCGCTACGCCGGACTCGTCAGTCGCGTTAGTTCGTCTCCAGTAAGGCTCTTCGTAGCGCGCAAGAGCCTTACCTGTCCCCTCGAGAGGTCCACGACTGCTGAGGCTTCCCCGCTGCCCGGCTGGCCTCGGACGGCAAAGCCCACGACAGCGGAGACTCGTGGGTCCACATCTTCAAGGTCGTACGGCGCTGGCTCCCCGGAGAGGTTGGCGCTCGATGCGTGCAGTGGTCCTCCGTATTCGGCGAGAATCGTCTGGACGACGGGGTGTGCGGGCACTCGAACGCCGACGGTTCCGTACCGGCCGTCGAGCACTAGGGTGAGCGGGCCAGGCCAGAAGCGCTCTGCCAATAGGCGGGCGAGCGGAGGAACGTTTCGCGCCAGCGCGAAAGCCTCCTCTACCGAGGCGCAGAGGAAGGCGATGGGCTTGTCGGGGTCGCGGCCTTTGATCCCGAAGAGCCTCGAAAGCCCAGCCTCTCCCGCCACGAGCCCGACGACCGTCTCCGTCGGCACGAGCCCTACCTTCCCTTCTCGCAACAACCTTCCGGCCTCGGCCGCGGAGACGTACCTCAACCCGAGCCCCAACGCAGCCGCACGGTCCGGCGCGTCCCAGTCAGGTCCTGATGCGTCCCCAGGGTATCGTAACCGGCGCACCGCCCCAATTCGAGCACCGCCTCCGCCTGATCGTCCCCCACCTCCAGCACCACGTCTGCCCTTTCCGCTAACAGCAGGGATGACTCGGCGAAGATGCGCCGGTAGAAGTCCAGGCCGTCCGGGCCACCATCGAGCGCGACGTGTGGGTCCCAGTCGCGGACCTCGGGCGCGAGCTTCGGGATGTCCGCCCTTCGTACGTAAGGCGGGTTGGAGACGAGCACTTCGACGCTGCGTAAGAGGCCATCGAGGCCGGAGGCCAGGTCAGCTCTGTGAAACCTGATCGCTACCCCTGACCTCTCCGCGTTGCGGCGGGCGATCTTCAAAGCGCCCTCAGAGCTGTCGGTGGCGTGGACGTCGCAGGAGGGGCGCTCCTGCGCGATGGAGACAGCGATGGCGCCGGTGCCGGTGCCGAGGTCCAGGACGCGGCAAGATCCGCCCCGGCGGTCCACGGCTTCTAGCGCGGCGTCCACCACGCTCTCAGTGTCGGTACGGGGTATCAAGGTGTGCTCGTCGAGCTCCAGCCGCAGATTACGGAAGTAGGCGTAGCCGAGAATGCGCTGCACGGTCTCGCGCTTCTTGCGCCGCGAGATCCAGGCTTCATAAAGTTCCGCCTGCTTGCCGGTCACCGGCTCCTTAAGCAAAGCCAGCTCGCTCCGCTTCACGCCGAGGAGTTCGGCGAGGAGCACTTCGGCGGAAGCTTTCGCCTCGGGGATGCCCGCGCTCTCGAGCTCTTCGACCGCGTCTTGGACGAGCCTGCGGGCGCTCGGCACGCCGGTCTGCATACGCGTTTAGGAGGGAGTTCCAGCGGCCTCGGCGGCGAGGCGTTCGGCGCGCTCCTTGGCGGCCAGAGCACGGGTGAACTCTTCGAGGTCGCCGCCCAACGTAGCTTCAAGGTTGTGAGAAGTGAGGCCGATACGATGGTCGGTGATGCGGCTCTGCGGGAAGTTGTAGGTGCGGACCTTAGCCGAACGGTCGCCCGTGCCGACCTGGGCTTGGCGCAAGGCGCCTTCCTGCTCCTGTCGCTCGCGCATCTCCCGTTCGAGGAGTCGCGACCGCAAGATGCGCATCGCCTGCTCCTTGTTCTGGAGCTGGCTCTTCTCGTCCTGGCAGGTCACGACGAGGCCGGTGGGCTTGTGCGTGATCCTGACCGCCGAATCCGTCGTGTTGACGCTCTGGCCACCGGGACCGCTCGAACGGTAAACGTCTATCTCAAGGTCATTCTGGTTGACATCGACCTCGACTTCCTCGGCCTCCGGCAGCACGGCCACGGTGGCCGTCGAGGTGTGGATGCGGCCCTGGCTCTCGGTCTTCGGGACCCTTTGTACCCGGTGGGTTCCGCCCTCATGCTTGTACACCGAGTAGGCCCCGTCGCCCTCTACCTCGACGATGACCTCCTTGTAGCCCCCGACCTCGGCTGGATTCGAGGAGAGGGTGCGGTGCTTGAAGCCGAGGCGGTCGGCGTTGCGGACGTACATCTCGTAGAGCTCACCTGCAAAGAGAGCCGCCTCGTCGCCGCCGGCGCCCGCCCTTATCTCCAGGATCACGTCCTTGTCGTCGTTCGGGTCGCGGTCTATGAGTTCGGCCCGGATCTTCTCGGTCAGCTCCTCGACCTTCTTCTCCGCGGCCTGAGCCTCTTCGGTGAAGAACTCCCTTTCCTCGGCGGACTCAGCCGCCGGGATCAACCCCCGCGCCTCCCGGCCTTCCTCGAGTGCCTCCAGAAACTCCCGCGACATCTCGGCGCCGCGCCGCATGCGAGCGTGCTCCTTGGCGACCTCCGCGTACCGGCGCTGGTCGGAATAGATGTTCGGGTCCGAGAGCTCTTGAGACAGCGCCTCGTAGCGTGCGAGCGTCTCCTCGGCGAGTTTTACTACCTGCTGATCCATATACCTCTAAATTATCAACTTGTTCGTGGCTTCGTTGGGCGCTATGCGTGCCTCGTCCTCCTTCGCGAGGACCTTCTTCAGGGAAGCCATCGCAACCTCGACCATGTCGTCCGTCGGTTCCCGCGTCGTCAGCTTCTGGAGCTGCAAGCCCGGCCATACCAAAGCCTTGACCACAGGGTTATGCTGGTTGCGAGCGCTCCACATAATGAACTCGAACGCTATGCCTGCAACGAGCGGGATGACGATCACGCGGCTCGCGAGCGCTTCGACCCACCAGTCTATCGGGAGCAGGCTGAAGACCAAGATGCTCAAGACCAGCACGTAGAGGATGAAGCTTGTCCCGCAGCGGACATGGCTCGTGTCGAGCTTGCGGGCGTTCTCGGGGACGAGCTCCTCGCCCTTCTCGTAGACCTTTATCGCCTTGTGCTCTGCTCCGTGGTAGGCAAAGAAGCGCTTGATGTCTTTGCTGATCGCCGTTATCCCGAGGAGGTACAGCATGAAGATCCCGATCCGCAAAGTGCCCTCGACGAGGTTGAATAGGATGGGGTTCTCGATGCCGCTGCCGAGCAGGGCCCCGACGCCCTTCGTCCCCAGGACGGGCGCCGCGAGAAAGAGCGAGAACGCGAGGACGAGCCCGAAGAGCATCGTCACCGCGATCTCCTTCTTCGAGAGGTCCTCTTCTTCCCCCAGAGCTATGTTTGTAGAGAGGGTCAAGGCCTTCATGCCGAGCCACAAGGTCTCGCCGAGCGAGAGGAAGCCCCGGATCACGGGGAGCCTGAAGAGCTTGCTCCTCTTGGTAATCGAACGAAACGGCTCTGCTTGGACGTCCACCTGCCCGGCGGGCGTCCTGACCGCCATCCCCCAAAAGTTGGGAGAGCGCATCAAGACGCCCTCCATGACCGCTTGCCCGCCGACCCTCAACTTAAGAGCCCTGCTCTACCTGTTGTCCTGACGGGAGAGCCGGTTCCTGAACCGTTGCACCCGACCGCCGGTGTCCACGATGCGCTGCCTGCCCGTGTAGAACGGATGGCAGGTCGAGCAGATATCCACCGTGATCGCATCCCCCGCCGTCGAACGGGTCTCGAACTCGGTGCCGCAGCTCGTGCAGTGCACGCGCGTCGTGGTGTACCCGGGGTGTATGCCCGTCTTCATCTAAAACCTCCGTTTGCTGTCTAAAGCTTATCGCTTATTCTATTACGTGTCCGTAAGCGGCGCGAAAGGGTGGTCGCGGGAACTCCGCGACCACCCGAAAGCTCTCTGGTCGCCCTAACTGCGTACTCTTTGCAGCTCGCGCAAGAACTCGGCGTTCGTGCGGGTCTCCTTGAGCTTCTGTACGAGGAGTTCTATCTTCTGGCTGGATTCGAGGGCGTTGAGGATGCTCCGGACCTGCCAGACCCTTTGCGCCTCGGCGGACTCCATGAGGAGCTCCTCCTTACGGGTGCCCGAGTCCTCGATGTTGATGGCCGGGTAGATCCGCTTGTTCGCCAGCCTGCGCTCCAAGTGGAGCTCCATGTTGCCCGTGCCCTTAAACTCCTCGTAGATCACCTCGTCCATCCGGCTCCCCGTCTCGACGAGCGCGCTGGCGATGATCGTCAAAGAGCCGCCGCTCTCGATGTTCCTGGCGGCGCCGAAGAACTTCTTCGGCGGATACAGCGCCGCCGAGTCGACGCCGCCGGAGAGTATCCTCCCCGACGCCGGCGCCGCGAGGTTGTACGCACGAGCGAGCCGCGTGATCGAGTCGAGCAAGACGACCACGTCCTCGCCCTCCTCGACGAGCCGCTTTACCCTCTCCAGGAGAAGCTCCGCGACGGCTATGTGATTGTCCGCCGGCTGATCGAAGGTTGAGGAGACGACCGTGGCCTCCTCTACGCTGCGCTCCCAGTCGGTGACCTCCTCCGGCCGCTCGTCGGCCAGAAGCACGAAGAGCTTTACCCCCGGGTAGTTTGCGGCGATGCTCTGGGCTATCTGCTTGAGGATCGTCGTCTTGCCCGCCTTGGGTGGCGAGACAACGAGACCACGCTGGCCCTTCCCGATCGGGGCCACGAGGTCCACGACGCGCGGGGCTATGTCGTTCGGCTTCCACTCCAGCCTCAGGCGCTCCAACGGATAGAGCGGCGTCAAGTCGTCGAAGTTGGTCCGGTAGCGGCCCTTCTGGGGCTCGTTGCTGTTGACCGACTCGATCCTGACCAGTGCCGGGTACTTCTCGCCGTCACGGGCCGGGCGGATCTGGCCGACCACCTGATCCCCACGCCTGAGGTTGAACCGCTTTATCTGTGAGGTCGAGACGTAAACGTCGCCCTTGCCCTGGCTGTAACCGTTCGTCCTCAAGAAACCGAACCCGTCGGGCAACACGTCGAGGATGCCGCTCTGGGCCTGTCCGTCCTGCCTGCCACGCTCGCCCTTCTCCTGGCGCCCGTCCTGGCGCTCGGTCCCCTTGTCGCGCCCCCGCTGCTGCTCCTGGCGACGCTGCTCGATCTCTTCGGGTGACGCGATGGCCGTGTCGGCCTCACCAAAGGGGTCCGTGTGATCCTCCGTGGCCGCCTGCACGGCTTCGCCGTTCGAGGCGGCACCGTTCTCTGCGGTCTCCGCCTCCGGGGCGGTGCGGGCTGCATCGCCGCCGTTGGAGGTCGGCTGCTGGCCGACGGCCTGCTCGGTGGCGGTCTTGTAGATCAGCTCGGCAAGCTGGGGCTTACGGTACTTGCGGTAACCCTCTATGCCGAGCTGCGCGGCGATCTGGTGAAGATCGCTCAAAGGTTTGCGCTCGAGTGTGGCTAACTCAGCCATGTTTATCTTCCTTTCCCGTTCTGCAATACGAAAGTGCTGCTCAAACTTTTCTCGTCGATGCTTTTCCTAAAGCTGGAAGCCCCGCGTCCTGGCGTCGGGCTCGAGGGCGTGGATGGTGTCCATAAATCGTACCACACGGGGCTCGGTGGACATGACCACCGTGTGCGTCCGGGCACCGCCCCGGAAGTACCTGACCCCGTACAGGGTCTGCCCAGGCGTGATGCCGGTCGCTGCGAAGACCACGTCGTCGCCCCGTATGAGATCATCCAGAGCGAGCTTCTTCTCCGGGTCCTCCAGGCCGTACTCTTTAAGCAACGCGACCTGCGAGCGCTGGGTGGGCCACATCTTGGCCTGGATCTCACCCCCAAGGCACTTTATTACCGCGGCGGCCAGGATACCTTCAGGCGCGCCCCCGATCCCGATGATGGCGTGCAGCCCAGCCCCTTGAAGGCCCACGGCAATGGCCGGCGTCAGGTCGCCTTCGGGCCGGATCTGGATCCGCGCCCCGCTCTCCCTTATCTGCTCGATGAGGTCCTCGTGGCGCGGCCTGTCCAGAATCGCGACCGTTATCTCCGACGGCCGGCGGTCGTTCGTCTCGGCTATCGCCTCGATGTTCTCCGAGACCGGCGCGTCGATGTCTATGCTGCCCTTGGAACGCGGCCCCACTATGAGCTTGCTCATGTACATGTCCGGCGTCCTTAGCATTGTCCCCCGAGGCGAGGCCGCCACCGCCGAGATGGCTCCCTGCTGCCCCTTCGTCAGAAGGTGTAAGCCCTCCACCGGCTCGACCGCGAGGTCCACTTCCGTCTCCCCAGATCCCAAAACGTCGCCCACGCCCAGGATCCCGGGCCTCGTCTTGAGCGCCCGCATCTGCCCCTGCTCGTCCAGCCGCTCCTCCCTCAAGATAGCGACCTGCCCCGAAACGGGAACTCTGCCGAACTCTTCCCGGAAGCCCTCCGTGGCCAGGGTGTAGGCCTTCTCTGGCGTCCCGGCTCCTTCGAGGCGCGCCGCCTTGAGAGCTACCTGCTCGGTCACGGACGCGTACTCGACAGCCGACGCGGCCACACTCCCAGGGCGCAACCTAGCCAAGCTCATGTCGGAAGAAGCTCACCCATCCTCTCGTGCCCGCCGAAGTACCACACGCGGTAAGACCTTGAGTCCTATGCGGGATCCTCGTCGAGATGAAGCGGAACGACCCGGGGACTTGGTCCCCAACGGTCGGTGCATCGTAGGTCTATATTATACATCAACCGAGCCGACCAGACCACCCGCGCGGTCCCCAAACCCCGCGACCACATCTTTAGCGAGCCCCAGAAGCGCCTCGTCGAGGAGGCCACCATAGCCGGCGACGGGCACGGGATCGTTGTCGCAATAAAACACTGGCTTCCCTTCTTCGGCGCCCCGCCGCGTCACTACGTCCACCGCCGCCGCCTTGATCTCTGTCAGGTACGCATCGATCTTAGGGCTCCGCATCTCCTCCAGATCTCGGTCTAGCCTCTTCCTGTCCGACAAACTCCCCGACGAGGCCACCACCTCGCAGCCGTACTGCTGCTCCAGGTACCCGCCGAGCTTGTCCAGCACGACCCGGGGAGCCGTCGAGATGTAGGCGACGCGTAGGTCTCGTACCTCGCCGCCCACGGGCCGCGGCCTGAAGACCGCCGGTACGACCCGGAGCTCCGGCTTGACCTCCCGAACCGTCTCCACGATGCCCCGCACCTTTTCCTCGCTCGCCATGGGTTCCTCGCTCATCGTGAGGAGCAAGAGGTCCGAGATCAGCAAACGATAAGCGCCCAAGAACCCAGTTACGTACTCCGGGTCTTGATGGGCGCCCGCGACGAGCACGCGCCCCTCGACCTCGACCGGCGGCACCGCCGCCCCAGACCCGTCGAAGACCGTCATACTCGTGTGCAACCCATTGGCGAGCCTCGCCCCTTCGAGCACGTTGGAGACGAACGGCTCCCCGGAGAGCCCGCCGCCGCACCTGCGGCAACCGACGGTCACGACCCGGCTCAGTGCTGCCGTCTCGTAGTAGTCGCTCGCCGCGTGTGCTCCCTTTTCGAGGGCCTCCAAAAGGTACGCGCTCCCAACCTCCATCTCGTTGCCCTTTATCACCTCGGGCTTGGCTGGCCCCCCGCGGCCCATCGAGACGACCCCGGGGTCGAACCCGTTCTTAGACAGCAGGCGGGCCAGGTAGCCGGAGACCGCCGTCTTGCCGACCCTTTTCCCGGTCCCGATCACGGCCAGGGACGGCTTCGTCGAGACTGGGTGGTACTCCGGAGGCCCGAACTCGAAGTCGCTCCCCACGTACCGGGCGCCCGCTGCCAAAGCCAGCGAGGCGATTCGCATCCGCTCCCGGTAGCCCACCACCGGCTCGTCCGAGAGGTCCACCACGACTTCGACCGCGTGCTCTTCGAGCGCCTTCTTCACCGCCGAGACCGCTTTTTCGGCCTTGACGAGCGGCACGCCGTAGTCGGTCCCTTCTTTGAGCTTCTCCGTGCCGCCCAGAAAGGCGGCGGCGACGCCTTCCGCTCCTAATGACTCTTCCACGCTCTTAATGGCGTCGAG
>JALZEL010000033.1 GCA_030862075.1 Actinomycetota bacterium
AGGCTTTGGGCCTCAAGGCCTACACCGTCGCCCGTGCGGGTGCCCGCTTCTACACGATGCTCTTCGATCCCGAGACGGGCGAGCTCCTCTCCGTGATGCAGTCGGACAAGCTCGGCCAGGTGCGTACGGGCGCTGCGAGCGGCATTGCCACCAAACACCTCGCCCGCGAGGACGCGTCTACTCTCGGGATCTACGGCGCGGGCTGGCAGGCCGAGGCCCAAGTAGAGGCGATCGCCGGCGTAAAGAAGCTCGACCGCGTCATCGTCCACAGCCGCACCGTAGAGTCCCGCAAGGCGTTCGCCGAGAAGATGGGCGAGCGTTTGGGGCTGGAGGTAGAGACCACCCACGCCCCCGAGGAGCCCGCGGCTCAGGACATCGTGGTGACGGTGACTTCTTCCAAAGAGCCGGTGCTGCGAGGCGAGTGGCTCAAGCCCGGCGCACACGTCAACGCCGCCGGGTCCAACTTCCTCTTCAAGACCGAGATCGACCGCGACGTCGTCAAACGCTCGAGCCTCGTCACCATAGACTCTCGTGAGGAGCTGGGCCTCGAAGCCGGTAACCTTCTCCAGGGCATAGAGACCGGGACGGTTCTCCCCGAGGCCATCCGCGAGCTCGGGCAGGTCGTCACGGGGCAGATAAAGGGCCGCCAGAACCCCGAGGACATAACCCTCTTCGCCAGCCAGGGCCTCGCCCTCGAAGACCTGGCCGCCGCCCGCCTCGTCTACGACCGGGCTTTGGAGCAGGGTGTAGGGCGCGAGATAGACTTTTAGGGCTCGGGACCGGAGCGGAGACCTGGGGGCCAAGGCCACGATGGCCTCGGCGCTCCTGACGTTAGCCGCCGCGAACTGGTGAGCTCCGGGGTCTCCGGCGAGAGCGCTCTGGCGTTCGTGCTGGTCGAGGCGGTCTTCTCCGGCCTGGGCATCGGCTGCGCTTCTGTCGCCCCCCGACGGCCACCGGGGCCTCGGTCGTACGCGAAGGTGAGCAGGGCTTGGCTTCGGGCCTTCTGAACTCCTTCGCGCAGGTCGGGACGGCCCAAGGGTTGGCCGTGCCCTTCACGGTCGTCGCAGCGGGCACCGATGCTCTGGCGAACGGCGAAGAGCCTACGGCCGCCGCGCTGGTCGAGGTTTCCGGTGGGCGTTCTTCGTCGGCACCGGTCTTGCCGTCGCCGCCTGCCTCGTCGCCCTCTCCATGGTACGCGAGAAGGAGGTGCCCCGATCGTAAGCGCGGGGCGCAACCCGAGTACAATGGCGAACCACGCTAACGGAGCAGAACGGACCACCGGGAGGAGAACTTGGCCGAGATCTTTGAGAAGCCACCGGAGACCGGGGGGCGCTACGAGCCGCTCGGTACAGCGGAGTTGCTGGACCACGACAACCGCAGCCTGCGCCTGAAGGCCGGCTCGGCGGCCGTAGAGGTTACGGCCCTCGCCCCCGACCTCTTCCGGGTCGGGATGTTCCCGGAGGGACGGACGCCGAGGTACGACTCCGAGGCGATAGCGAAGGAGGAGTGGGGGAGCGTCGAGGTCTTTATGGAACAGTCGGACGATGAGGTAATGCTCTCTACCACCGCCGCCATCGCCCACGTCTTCTTGAACCCTCTGCGAGTGCGGTTCACCGACGCGTCGGGACGCGGGTTCGCGGCGGATGACGAGGAGCTTGGGATGGGTACGGTCGTAACACCTGACGCCGACGTGTTCTCGGAGCCGCTCGGATCCCCGGTGCGGCTCTACAAGAGGCGCGAGATGGGCGAGCGGTACTTCGGGTGCGGCGAGAGGACCAGCGGCCTAGAGAAGACGGGCACGTACCAGGTCTTCTGGAACGTCGACCCTCCCCTCGGCCACACCGCCTCCTATAACAACCTCTACACCTCCATCCCCTTCACCCTCTCGATGACGAACGGCAAAGCCTACGGCCTCCTCTTCGACAACACCCACCGCGTCGAGTTCGACCTCGCCAGCGAGAACCCGGAGCGCGCCTACTACGGGGCCGAAGGCGGCGACCTCGTCTACTACGTCTTCTGCGGCCCGACCCCGAGGGACATAGTGGACCGCTACACGGAGCTCACCGGCCGCACCCCGATGCCGCCCTTGTGGTCCCTGGGCAATCAGCAGTGCCGCTACAGCTATATGGACGAGGGCGAGGTACGCGAGGTGGCCCGGGGATTCCGGGAGCGCTACATCCCGTGCGACGTCATCTACCTCGACATCCACTACATGGACGGCTACCGGGTCTTCACCTGGAACGAGGAACGCTTCCCGGAGCCGGAGAAGCTGATCTCCGAGCTAAGAGAACAGGGCTTCCGCGTCGTCACCATCGTGGACCCCGGCGTGAAGGTGGACGAGAACTACCCCGTCTACACCGAGGGGCGAAGGCGGAACCTCTTCTGCAAGACGAGCGAGGGCGAGGAGTACCACAACGTCGTGTGGCCGGGGATGTGCGCTTTCCCGGACTTTACCAACCCGGAGACCCGCGAGTGGTGGGGCGAGAACCACCGGGCGCTCCTGGACAAGGGGGTGGCGGGGATCTGGTGCGACATGAACGAGCCCTCACTCTTCGTGCCGAGGCAGTCCACGATGCCCGGCGACGTGGTGCACCCTGGCGGGCAGAGCGGTGAGGCGAAGCTGCACGCTCAGATCCACAACACCTACGGCTCGCTCCAAGCTCGCGCCGTCCGCGAGGGGCTTTTGAAGCTCAGGCCGGATGAGCGGCCGTTCGTGATCACGCGCGCCGGGTACGCCGGGCTCCAGCGCCACGCGCTACAGTGGACGGGAGACAACTCCTCGTGGTGGGAGCACCTGTGGATGAGCATGCCCCAGCTACAGAACCTGGGGCTCTCCGGCGTCGCCTGGGC
>JALZEL010000048.1 GCA_030862075.1 Actinomycetota bacterium
TCGATTCCGCAGTTGATAGCAACCGTGCTCTTGGAGGAGCGAGGGAGGACCACGTAAGCCCGCTCAGCGAGGAGGCTGCTCTTTGCCAGCTCTGCAAGGAAGGGCATCGTCTTTAAGTTCTCATTGTAAGGTGTAGTCGACTGTGCTCGGGTAGATTCCAGGTGGATCAGGACGACGTTACGCTTCTCGGCTTGGGAAAACTGCGAGACGGTGGCGTTTGCGGCCGGGTGCTCGCCGGGGGTAGGACCGGCGTCCGGACTGTCGGCCTCCTCTGCGATCGCCTCCTTCACCCCTGCCTCATTAGTAGTCTTCTCCTGTCCCCCTGTTAGGAGCGTGTTGGCGGCTGGAGTCCTTGCTAAAGGAGTGTCGGCGTCCGCAGGTGCGGAGCTACCCATCAGCAAAAGCGGGGCAAAACATAACGCCAGGAGGGAGAGCGCATAAGAGACCGAGAGAGCATAGGTTCCGGCTACTTCAGCCGGTGGCCTCCTCGGCCATTTCCGCCATTCGGCAATGCGCGCTACTAGCCAGGAACTCAAGTTAAAAAGCCGAAAGTTTCAGCTGGGTCTCGCCGCAACAAAAACGCTAGGCCAGGGAGTAGGATTGTTTATCTCACACGCGCGAGCTGTTCGGCAGCTGCACTCCTGTGCAACCAGAGGCCGTACCCCAGTGCTATCCAGACTAGACCCTCCCATATACTTGCGTAGTACCCCGCAAGGGCAGTAGAAAAAAGGATTGTACCGGGCCAAAGTATGATGAACAATATACCGCACCAGCGCGGCAACACTTTAGCTTGCAGCGTAGCTGCCCCATACAGCACCAGTCCGACCAGCGTGCCCAACACCCCTACGGCCACAAGCCACTCAGGAAGGCTTTCATTACCCCCAAAGAGGCTCGTCAGTATGAGAAACTCCCAAACCACTACCGCGCCGATGGTTGTGTACAGCCCCGCCCGTCCGATACGCCCGTAGTTACTTCCCTGTAGGGCGTGGAACCCTATCAGCCCTACCACTTCGAAACCGTACGCAAGTATGGCCAGGATATCCAAGGGGCCAGGTTCATCCCCTTTGCCTGCAGCAAGACTGAGAAGGCTATACAAAATGAACAGAACCCCAGCCCCCATAGCTGCTAACCCACCCCACCGGATAAGGTCCGAAGACGACATGGAACTCCCTTTCCTTCTTGTTAGCGGTGCGCTACGAAGATACTTCCTGTCGCTTCTTACCCCACCGCGCCTTAGCAGCTTTGTTGACTATCTTCTCACAACCTCTGCGTCCTCTGCTAGTCGATACGCGAGCTAGGCATCGAGCCATATTTTTGTGCATCATTCCGTCCTACACAAAAATCTGGTGCCAGGATGGGCTACGTAACGAGAGGACCGACCCTTATCACGCATTGTATCCAAAAGACCGGGAGCCCCGAAAATCGGAGGGTTTGACTCGCAGGATCGTACCTGTGGGAGAATTGCAGGCGAGAGGTGAGAGAATGTACTCAGTCATGAACTCGACCAAGGAACTCTCTGAAGCGGCGACCGACACCGCGATCCTCAGCGTGGGGGCAACGGAGCAGTGTGGCCCCCACCTGCCGTTGCACCTCGACACCCTCCTCGCCGGGTACTACGCCCGGGCTTGGGGTGAAGTCCTGAGCGCCTACGTCCTCCCCACGATGCCCTTTAACACCTCTGAGGAGCACGCCTCCTTCATGGGCACGGTCTCGCTCAGCCCCTCCACGGTCATGATGGTGCTCGAGGAGATCGTGGCGGGCTGCGGGTTCAGGGCTTTTGCAAGCAGGTCCTCACCGTCGGCCACGGAGGATCGCTGTGGCTGGGGGCGTTTTTAAAGCACGTCAACCGACGCTTCGTGGACGTAGTGGTGGTGGATGCCCATCGGGAAGCCGCTCCGGTGTGGGAGGAGGCGCTACGCTTGGCAGGTTTGGCAGGCCGGGGAGAGGTACACGGCGGTGCCGTCTCCCGTGCCTTGGCGCTCTACCTAGCCCCGGGGTCTGTGACGAAGGGGGCATACGGCGAGCAAATCTCCGAGGATCTGGAAGCCTACGCGGACTACGCCGGGTGGGAGAGAATCACACCGGACGGGAGTTGGGGTCGCTACGACCCGGCCGCTGACGAGGGGGTAGCGACGGCCGAGGCGGGCCGCAAGCTCTTGGAGCACTTCGTCACCGAGCAGGGCAAACGGCTTAAGAAACACCTAGAAGAGGCGTGTCGCATCAAGGGCATCTGAGTCCTATTCACCGCAGTAGACGAAGGGGGCCGAGCTACGAGGGCATACCCTACCAAAAACACAAAACCTTCTGAGTTAAGGTTTCTCATCCTGCTAAGCGACGGCACGCGAGAGGTCGACTTCGAGCGTGCGGCAGGCACGAGCTAGTAGACTACTTCGGAAACCACCAAGGAGCGAGAACATGCCGCAGTCGATAGACCTCTACTACTGGCCGACTCCAAACGGCAAGAAGATAACCATCTTCCTGGAAGAAGCGGGACTTCCCTACAACCTTGTACCAGTGAACATTACAGCTGGTGATCAGTTCGACGAGGAGTTCCTCAGGATAAGCCCCAACAACAAGATGCCCGCCATCGTCGACCCCGAAGGCCCCGACGGGGAGCCTATCTCCGTCTTCGAGTCGGGAGCGATCCTGATCTACCTTGCCGAGAAGGTGGATAGGTTCCTGCCATCGTCGCTGCGCGGTAGATACGAGGCGCTGCAGTGGCTAATGTTCCAGATGGGCTCGGTGGGACCGATGCTTGGTCAAGCCCATCACTTCAGACAGTACGCACCCGAGGAGATCTCTTACGCCATAGAGCGCTATACCAACGAGGCTGCTCGTCTCTACGGGGTTATGGACCAGCGCCTCTCGGAGGTCGAGCACTTCGTCGGCGAGTACTCCATCGTCGACATGGCGATCTACCCCTGGGTTGCATCCCACCAGAGGCAGGGGCAGAGGATGGAGGACTTCCCGAACCTCAAGAGCTGGTACGAGCGCGTGGAGGAGCGCCCGGCGGTGCGGCGGGCGATGGAGGTGGGAGAGGAGTTGCGCCGCCCGATAGAGGACCTCGACGAGGAGGCACGCGACGTGCTGTTCGGAGGCAAAAGACGTACCGAGAGATAAGCAGGTTGCGTATACTGCTTCACTATGTGTGATTCAGAATCGAAATCGGGTTCCCGATCAGGCCGTTCGAGCTCGGCGATTTTATCGGCCTCGACGTGAGTCTAGACGTGCTCCTTTACGTCCACGAGCAGCTCGGCGACGCTTACTACATGCCCCCGCGCGTCCTGAAAGTGCTCGTGTGCGCTGGCAAACTCGGACAAAAGACCGGCGAGGATTTCTACGAGTACTCGGAGGAAGGTTAGCTTGCCCTTCGAACGGTTCGTGGGCGAGCGCTCCGAGGCGATCTCCAACGTCGTCGAGAAGGGGGCTGTGAGAAAGTTCGCCGAAGCCATCGGGGACCCGAACCCACTCTACGTGGACGAGGCGGCGGCCAAACAAAGCCGCTACGGCAGGCTCATTGCGCCGCCGACGTTCCCCCGGACGTTCGAGTACGGTGAGATAGAAGGCATGGGGCCGCCGGGGCAGGGGCTCATCCACGGTGAGCACCGGATACGTTACGAACGGCTGCTCTTCGTGGGGGAGGAGGTCCTGTGCTACGCGGAGGTCAAAGATTACTACGAGAAGGAGGGCCGCGAGGGCGCCCTCGGGTTCTTGATCTCCGAGCGCGTCGGGGAGGGCTCCGATGGAGAGCGCATCTTCACCATGCTCGACACCGCGATCCTCACGCCGGCGATGAGGGAGAGCCTCGGGCTATGAGCGCAGCGAAGCCGACCTGGCGGGCAGGGGATGAGCTCGAGAGCCGTACCCTGCCGCCGCTCACGAGGCTGCAGCTCATCAAGTACGCGGGCGCCTCCGAAGACTACAACCCCATTCACACCGTAGACGAAGCCGCCGCCGAAGCGGGCCTCCCGGGCGTCATAGCCCACGGCATGTTGACGCTGGCGACGATGAGTCTCCTGTTCTCCCCCTACCTAGAGCACGGCTACGTAAAGGAGCTCCAGGCCCGCTTCTCCGGCATGGTCTATCCCGGCGACGAGCTTACCGTCGGCGGACGCGCTACCGGCGCCGAAGAAACGACGGAGGGCTGCCTCTACGCCTTCGACGTACACGCCAAAAAGGAAGAGGATACCGTCGCCTCCGGCACCGTGAGCTTCCTGGTGTTCGGGGACTGAGCAAACGAGGGCTGCCGGTAGCGCGGCAGCCTCTCATCCTACTTCTTGAACGCTTTCCACGCCTTCCACCGGCGCCGCAAGAACCAGAAAATCACTCCTACCATGGTGGCCAGCACCACGATCTCGATGATCGTAGTGTACTGCTTCACGAGCGGCCAGTTGGCACCCAAGACCAGCCCGAGGACGATGAAGATGCCGTTCCACAAGGCGCTGCCGAGGACGGTGTAGAACGCGAATTTCCCGAAGATGGGCATCCGCGTGATGCCGGCGGGTATCGAGATCAGGGCACCCACGGTCGGGAAGAGGTGGCCGAGCAGGATCGCCTTCCCGCCGTGCCGCTCAAACACCCCACTCGCGTGGTCAAGATCCGAGACGAACACGAGCCTGAACCGCTCGGCCCGTTTGACGAGTTTGCGCAGGCTCTCCTCCCCGATCCAGGCCCCGATATAGTACGTACCCAGCGAGGCGATTACTGCTCCCGCCGTCGACCACCCCAGCACCGCGGCGAACGAGAACTGCCCCTGCCCGACCAGAAAGCCGGCCAGACACAGGGGAAGCTGCGTGGGGAGCGGCAGCACGTGCAGGTTCATGAGCGTGATCAAGACGAACACGCCGACGTAGCCGAAGGAGTAGACGAAATCTACGGCCCATTGTGCAATGCTGGCGAGCAGCTCTTCCATCGCGTTCTTTTACGATCTTTCTCTCGCAGCGAACGATTCCGAGCGTATATCCTACACGAGCGAGTCCCGGCGAGCTTGCTACGCGTACGAGATGACGGAAGGAGCAAGATGACCGAGTACGAGACGATACTGACGGGGATGGAGGAGGGCGTCGGCACGATCATGGTAAACCGTCCCCACGACCGCAACGCCCTGAACACGCAGGTTTTGGGCGACATTCGACAAGCCCTCGCCGAATTCCGGCACGACCAGGGGGTCGGCGTCGTGGTCTTCACGGGGGCGGGGGAGAGGTCGTTCGCGGCCGGAGCGGACATCGGCGAGCTAAGGGAGAGGAACGCTTTGGACGCCCTGGCCTCGATCATGCAGGGGGTCTACGACGAGATAGAAGCCTACGAGAAGCCCACGATCGCCGCGGTAAACGGCTACGCTTTGGGCGGCGGCTGCGAGCTGGCGATGTCCTGCGACGTGCGCATCGCCTCCGAGAACGCCCGGTTCGGGTTGCCGGAGCTTTCGCTCTCGATCATCCCCGGCGCCGGCGGCACCCAAAGGCTCGCCCGTCTCGTCGGCAAGGGCAAGGCCACGGAGATGATCCTGACCGGCAGAACCGTGGACGCCGCAGAAGCGCACCGCATCGGCCTCGTCACCCAAGTGACGACGCCAGACGCGCTAGGGGAGGCCGTGCGCGAGACGGCCGAAGCCATCCTCGAAAAAGGCCCGCTCGCCGTCAGGCTCGCCAAGCTCGCCATCCAGACCGGCTTCGAGACGGACCAGAAGACCGGGCTCGTCGTCGAGAGGCTCGCCCAAGCCGTCCTCTTCAACACCGAGGACAAGTGGGAGGGAACGACGGCCTTCTTAGAAAAGCGCGAACCAAGATTCGAGGGACGATGAAAACGTCGACCGGCCACGCCGGCAAATAGCTGATAGCTGAAACCTTCCGTAGGAGGAAAAGCATGACCGAAGGTGGCGTAGGAGCGTTGAACCACGAGCAACTCGAAAAGCTGGCTTCATACTTCGACGAGGCGGTTATGTCAGCATAAAACTACAAACTCCTTTGGGCTATGGTTCAGCGCCCTACTACCGGATGACGCCTGTAAGGTGCGCTGGGAGCCCGGACTTTACCCACTGTAGAGATGGTCTAGCTGTTCTTCGCTCAGGGCCCTTCCATCGTCTCTCACCGCGTCGTCGCCACGCCGGGCGAGGAGCCGGAGGTCGATCTGGGGCTGGTCTAGTGGTTAGGCGCTCGTGCTTTGCTCACTGGACAGCGTGCAGGTATGGGGCTTCTCGGAACCCTGATTTGCGGAAACCCGCATAGCCCCGGTCCTGTCGGGGTGGAGAATTGGGGCTACCTTTCGCCTCCTCCAACATCATGAAGCCCCGTTGAGTAATGTAGTAGGGGCCCCCTCCACGCTCGTAGTCGCCCACGGACTGCTCGCCGAACGGGTGCACCACCAGCACCCTCTCGTCCCGGAGGAACTGCAGGGCCGCGTGGTAGCGCTCAGAACCGATCTCCAGCCCGGCGTCATGGGCCGCCAAGGCCGGGGGCACCGGCACCTCCTCGCTGCCGCGGGCTTGCGTTTCGTTCACGACGCGCAACAGCCGTAGTCCGTCGCTCCTCGTTTCATTGTCCGTCATGGTCGGCCTCCTTTGAGCACGCCCTCTGTGTTTTAGTGTCCCGTGCCCCAGGCAAAACGCTTGTACTGGCGTGCACCGAAAGTCGCGTCTGACTAGCGATGCAAGAGTTGAGCATCGAACCGGCTTTTAGCTAGCCCTAATCCTCTTCTTGCTCGAAGCGCTGGCGGTAATAGAGGAGGTTGTCCCGGAAGGCTGCCAGCTCCTCCATCCTCCACTCGGTCTCCCGTAGCTTCTCCTCCAGAAGTTCCTTTAAGCGCGGGATATTCTCTCCCCGTTCGCCCTGAGCTACCAGAGCGAGCAATTCCTTTACCTCTGTCAGCATGAGCCCAGCCAGGTTCGCCTGCTTTATGAACCGAAGCCGCGCTACCTGCTCTTGACCGTAAAGGCGGTGCTAGCCTGCTTCCGAGCGGGCCACCGGCTTCAGTAGCCTCTGCTGCTCGTAGTTGCGGATGGTCTGTGCACTTAAGCCCACACGCCTGGCCATCTCTGCGATCTTCAGTAACCGCTTACCCATAGGGCCGGGGCTATGGGCAAGAGACAGGCCCTCCGGAGTTAGTGAGAGCTCGGAGGGCCTCAATAACGAGACGGGAGCCGCCTGGAGGAAGGCTCCCGGCCACAGGAATACTTACGTCCTACCCTGGTTAGGCGCGCCATAAACAAAAGGCCGGGACCCCGATAAGGGACCCCGGCCCCGCACTATGAGAACCTACGGTCTCGGCTAGCTTCGCTCTGGTGAGATGGCGATCTCGTACCTGTCTACGCTCACCACCTGTTGACTGCCAGCCCTAGCGGACCGGGGCTATCGGGGGTTTCCTAGAAACTACCTTCTAGGCATCTCGGTGAATAAGGAAGGGCCGGGGCTGCTGCCTTCTTGTTTGGGGAGCTTTGCACAAAAATGGCCTCCAAGTGCCAAATGTTGGGTTATTAGTGTACGTAAGAGGCTACATATAGCGTCTAAACAGGATTCTTGTGCAAG
>JALZEL010000106.1 GCA_030862075.1 Actinomycetota bacterium
TCTACGACCGTCACGGCCGGGCGGCATACTCGCTGGCGTACCGCATGATGGGCGGGCGCCAGGCATCGGATGATCTCGTGCAGGAAGCATTCCTCGACGTGTGGCGGGCTGCGGCAAGCTACCGGGCACAGAAAGGCAGCGTGCGCACCTGGGTGCTCTCCATCGTCCACAAACGCGGCATAGATCAGCTGCGCTCGGCCGCGAGCCAGCGCAGGACCAAGTCAGAGCCGAGGCAACAGCTCCGACCTCGCAACCAAGCGAGGCTTTCGCCGAGACCTGGCGCAGCTCTCAGCGCGAGCAGGTCAGAGAAGCCCTGCGAGGTCTGCCGTCGGAGCAGCTCAAGGTGCTGGAGCTCGCGTACTTCTCGGGGTACACTCACGTGGAGATAGCCGACCTTTTGGACCTGCCGCTAGGGACGGTAAAAGGCCGGATGAGGCTGGGTTTGAAGAAGATCCGAGAGTACTTCGACTCCCGAGGGATGGCGGTGCCGGGATGAGCGACGAGCGGCGCAGGCCCCCTCGCGACCGTTTCGACGACCTCAAGTCCGCCTACGCTTTGGGCGCCCTCACCGAGGACGAGCGCCGGGAGTTCGAGGGCTACCTCGCAACATACCCTGAGCTGCAGGCGGAGGTGGAGCAGCTGGTCTCCGTCACCGACCTATTGGCCCTCGCCCCGCAGGAGCACGAGCCTCCCCCCGAGCTCCGCCGCAACCTCCTAAACAGGATCGGGGGTGCCGCGGATGCGACCCTCGCGGAGGCTCCCCAGCGCCGCGCGGGGCTCCGGAGGCTCTTCGGTCCCGGTGGACTCGCCGCGGCGGCAGTCGCAGTCCTGGCCGTCGTCGGGCTTTTCGCGTGGAACACCTCTTTGCGTGGGGAGAACGAAGACCTGCGGGGCGAACTCGAGAGCTGCCAGACGTACGAGCTGCAGGGTTCGGACTTGGCCCAGAACGCGCGAGGCGAGGTTGTCGAAGTCGGGGACGGGCGGGCCATTCTGATGGCGGAGAGCCTGCCCCCCGTGTCGGAGGACGAGGTCTACCAGACCTGGCTTATGCGCGACGGTATCCCCGAGCCCGCCGGCCTTTTCGAGCCGAGCGCAGGAGGGATCGCAGCCACGCCTGTCGAAGGCTCCCTAGAAGGCGCCGACGCCGTGGCGGTGACGGTCGAGCCGTCCGGCGGGTCCCCGACGCCGACCAGCGACATCCTGCTCACCGCCACCCTCTAGCCGCAGCGCTCCTCGCCCGCTTCCTCAAGCGTTTACCGTTCCGGCGCAAGGGGTAGAAGTTTTGAGGGAAGCCCGAGAAAGGAGTACTTATGTCTGTAGCTCGCGTAACGGAACTTAGCGCTACCTCGGACCAGAGCTTCGAGGACGCGATCAACGTGGGTGTCAACCGCGCCACCAGCACTCTTCGCAACGTCGAGAGTGCCTGGGTCAAAGACATGAACGTGATGATAGAGAATGGCAGAATCACGGCCTACAAAGTTAACATGGCCATCACCTTCGTCCTAGAAGAGGGTGAGCAGCCCAGTTGATATAAGACGCTCGTCCACGATCGGACGCCCCGGAGGTACCTCCGGGGCGTCTCTCATGCGCGGAAAAGGTGCGCGGGGTCAGGCGCCTTCCGCGAGCCAATCGAGGGCGACGGCAGCCGTCCAGGACTGCTCGTCGGAGCCTAAAGGTTCGCCGGTGAACGGTTCATAGTACTCGGCGAAGCTCCCGGAGGCGAGCTGTTCGAGGGCGGCGTCCCTGAGGATGGCAGCCCGCTCTTTCTCGCCAATTCTCTTCAACGAGCGCCAGATCAGCCACGAGATGACGGGCCAGACCGGGCCGCGCCAGTAGGCGCGCGGGTTGAACCGCGCCTCATCGGGGCTCGTGCTCGGCGGCAGCGGCCAGCGCAAGGCCGCGTTGCCCGCGAACGCCGGGGAGAAAAGGTTCTCTAGCAGGGCGTCGAGGCGCTCCGAACCGGCATGGGCGGCGACGAGCGGGGCGAAGCCGGCGATGGTGCGGGCGTGCAGGGGTTTGTCCGCGCGGAGGTCGTGGTCGAGACAGAGGTCGAGCTCCGGCTCCCAGCAGCCTTCGAGGCCCCGGCGTCCGCGCGAGATCCAGTCCTCTATCTGCTCGCGGTCCTCGTCGGGTGCTTCGACGAGCCCGGCCAGGGAAAGGAGCGCTTCGTTGGCAGCGACCAGTATCGCGCTGAAGAGCACGTCCTTGACGAGAAAGGGGTGGGAACGTTGGATCACAGCTTCCTCGTAGGAGGCCTTCCTTAAAAGCTCGACGAGCCAGAGGTAGCGGTCGTATTCCTCCTTCGTCGGCCGCTCGGATGCCTCGTCCACGAACCGCAGGTCGTACCGCTCGTAAGGCGGCAGCTCCCCGACCTCGACCGGCTCAAGGGCCTTATCCCAGCGCGGGGAGTTGTCGGTACCGCTCTCCCACGGGTGGTAGATGGTCACCAGTCCCGACCCCTCCGGGTCTCTCTCCGTCAGCAGGTAGCGGTGCCAAGAGAGGAGTTTGGGGTAGAGGTTCTTTATTAGCGCGCGGGCCTCGTCTGCCGCCCCTCCCCCGCCCTTCTCGGCTACCTCCCAGACGTGGAGGGCCGCGACAGCGTGGACGGCGGGCTGGCAGAGGGCGCTGGTGTTGGCCGGGACGGGGACGTCCGGGTAGGAGGTCGCCGGTGCCCAGTGCTCTGGCCCCAAGAGGTAGCTACCCGGCGGCGCGTCCGGGTTGAAGACGATGTGTGGGACTTTTCCGTTCGCCCACTGCCCCCCGAACAGGATCGAGAGTTCCCGGGCAGCCCGCGAGGCGTCCAGGCGGGCGAGCCCGATGGCGATGAACGCGCTGTCCCAGCTCCACTGGTGAGGATAGAGGTTCGGAGCGGCCCTGGTCCACCCGCCCATGTCGTTGCGCCACAACACCCCCGCCGCCCGATCGAACATCCCGGAGAAAGACCCCGCCGCCCCCGACGCACCCCTCAACCGTACCTCACCGCCTCTCAAGAACGACGCACGATCGCCTCCGGGAGGATGTTAACAGAGCCGCCGCGAGGCTAAAGAAAACACGGTCGCAGAGGGCCGCGCGGTGTATATACCTGGAGATGATATGGTTAGGTTATCCGATGCAGAACCTGATGATACCCGTCGGGACTAACCGCTCGCTCCGGCTGGCGAACCTGCACGACGCGGAGAAGGTGCGCGGCCTGATCCGGGAGAACCTCACGGACCTGAAGACTATCCTGCGGTGGAACGCCGAGCACGGCATTTCCCTCTTCCGTATGGGACAGAGCCTTATCCCCTTCGCCTCCCACCCCGAGTTTCCGTTCGACTGGGAGAAAGTGCACGGCGACGAGCTGGGGGAGGCTGGGGAGCTCTCGCGCGCTTTGGGCATCCGGCTGTCCATGCACCCTGGACAGTACATCCAGCCGCCGCGCGTGGTCTTCTCGGACCCGGAGATCGCCGCGACGGGCCTCAGCGAAGAGCAGGCGCGCCAGCAGGGCATGGACGTCGCTACGGTGGCCCTTGAGCTGCCGAAAGTGCTCGCCCGTCCCGTTACCTACGAAAAGGAACCACGAGGAAATTTGGGGCTCTTGGCCGACCGGGAGCGGAGGCTACTCGTCGGCGCCTGGGCGGTGGCACCGCTGACGGGAGAGTGGATCCACCAGGCTTTACTGGCAATCAAGACGTGCACACCCATAGACGCCCTGCTCGACAGCGTATTCCAGTTCCCGACCCTCTCTCAGGGGTACCTCGAGGCGCTGGAGAAGTTGGATCTTTAGGAGAAACGAGATGCACAAGAACCCGGACAAAGCAGAAGTAAAGCGCCTCCTGGAAGGGTCGCGCCACGTCGCGGTTGTCGGGCTTTCGGAGAAGCCGTACCGCACGAGCCACGCCATCGCCCAAGCCTTGCAGAGGTTCGGGTACAGGATCTTCCCGGTTAACCCAAACCTCAAGGGGCCGGTCCTGGGCGAGGAACCTTACGCGACCGTCCAGGAGATACAGGAGCGGATAGACATAGTGGACGTCTTCCGCCGCAGCGAGGAGGTCATGCCGGTCGCAAAAGACGCCGTCGCCGCCGGTGCGAAGGTCTTGTGGATGCAATCTGGTGTGATCAACGTGGAGGCCGCAGAGTACGCCAAAGAGCACGGTCTCACCGTGGTGATGGACCGGTGCATAAAGGTGGACCACGCCTGGCTAGTGGGCCAGTAAGCGCGCCCTTCTATTAAGCATTCGCGAAAACGGGTACATAGCCGGCGTTGACCCACGCACAGCGACTAACGACAGGAGAATCGCGTGCCACGAATTCAACCGCTCGAACCGGAGGACACCCCGGAACAGTCAAGGCAGCTGATGGAACAGGGCGAGCAGGAGATGGGGCAGATGCTCAACTACTTCAAGCAGTTTGCCGACTCTCCGGCGTCCTTTCAGACGTACATGGACTTCAACGCGACGCTTCAGGGCAGCGCCTTCGACCGGTAGATCACCTGGAGGAGAAAAGGCGGCATGGCGAGAGTTTGCGTGTTCGACGTCAACGAAACGCTCCTGGACCTCGGGGCTCTTGATCCGCACTTTGAGCGTGTCTTCGGCGACGCCTCCGTGCGGCAGGCGTGGTTCGGGCAGTTCCTGGCGCTATGGTTGACCGAGATGGTTACCGGGCGGTACACGGACTTCGGCACGATCGGTGGTAGCGCGTTGGTGATGCTCGCCGAGCGCCAGGGCGTGGATCTCTCTGACGAGGACAAACAGCAGATCCTGGGCGACATGCAAGAGCTGCCGCCACACCCGGAGGTGAAGGAGAACCTGGGGCGACTGCGGGACGCGGGCATCCGCCTGGCAACTTTAACGAACTCGACGCAGCAGGTAGCCGACGCCCAGCTCGACAACTCGGGTCTCCACGGCTACTTCGAGCAGGTTCTCTCCGCTGACGCCGTAAAGCGCCTGAAACCGGCGCCCGAGCCGTACCACATGGCCGCAGAGCGCCTCGGTGTAGAGATCGGGCAGGTCCGGCTCGTCGCGGCCCACGCCTGGGACGTGGCGGGAGCCATGCGAGCAGGTTGCGCCGCCGCCTTCGTGGCGAGGCCGGGGATGGTACTCAACCCTCTCTTCGAGCACCCGGATGTGGTCGGCGCTGACCTCACGGAGGTCACGAACCAGATCCTCGAGGTCGAGACGGGGCCTTAACGAAGATCGGGCCTGAGCAATCCTGTAAGCTTTGCCCCGGACGATAGCAAAGCTCCGGAGGAGGTAGCGAATGCCCGAGGCGTTGGGCTTCGACATCTACGGCACGCTGGTCGACCCATTAGAGATGAACGAGCACCTCGGGCCGTTAGTCGGGGACGACCTCGCGGACCGCTTCTCCGAGCTCTGGCGCAATAAGCAGATCGAGTACACCTTCCGGCACGGCCTGATGCGCCAGTACGAGGATTTCGGCTCCTGCACGCGCCGGTCGCTCGTCCACACCACGCGCGTGCTGGGCGTGGATCTCTCTAAAAAAGACCGGGAGAACCTCGTCGAGGAGTACCAGAACCTGAAGCCCTTCCCCGACGTGATCCCCGGCATCGAAGCGCTAGAGGCCAGAGGACACGCGCTCGTCGCGTTCTCCAATGGCGTCGAGGCGACGGCGCGGACGCTCTTGGATCGGGCCGGCATCCTGCCCCACCTCCGGGACGTTATCAGCGTCGACGACGTGAAGACCTTCAAGCCAGATCCGGAGGTCTACCATTACCTCGTCCATCGTCTCGGCGAGAAGTTAGACAAGACCTGGCTCGTCTCCAGCAACCCGTTCGACGTGATCGGGGCCAAAGCCGCCGGTCTCAAAGCAGCCTGGATTAAACGCAACCCCGACGCCGTCTTCGACCCCTGGGGCATCGAGCCCGACCTCACCGCCCCGGACCTCAAAGCGTTCGTCGAGAAGCTCTAGGTGGAGCCCGCGCGGCTTAACGTCTTCGTCTACGGCACCCTCAAACGGGGCGAACGCAACCACGAACGCTTCTGCCGCGGCGTGCTCGCCGTAAGGGAGGCGACCGTACGAGGACGGCTATATGAACTCCCCTACGGCGTCCCCGCCCTCGTCGTCCCGGAAGAGGATGTGCTCGCCATGGGCACCACGGACTACTCAGCTGACGCGAAGACCCAGAACCGCGCGCAA
This sequence comes from Actinomycetota bacterium, assembly GCA_030862075.1. Taxonomy (GTDB): domain Bacteria; phylum Actinomycetota; class Rubrobacteria; order Rubrobacterales; family Rubrobacteraceae; genus Rubrobacter_F. Next base: position 6,136 of record JALZEL010000106.1, read on the forward strand.
TCCGAATCGCAAGAGAGCTCCCTCGGCCCGACTGTCCACGGCGAGCTCTTCGCCTTCGACGATCCCGAGGAGCGTCTCCCAGCCCTCGACGGCCTGGAAGGCTTCAACCCGGGCGAGGAGAGCCGCTACGAAGCATTCTAATATCGCGACGCTCTCGGAGACAGGCGAGACCGTCCCGACCTGGGCCTACGGTATAAAGACACCGAGCGGCGTCTATCTGCCCGGCGGAATCTGGCCCGCTCCGTAGCCTCCAGCTCTCTCAGGCACGTTGCTCCTCGGTGACGTCGAAAGGTGTTGGCGAGGCTAACGACGACGAGGATGATGTTGGCAAGCATGGCGACGATGCCGACGTTGGTGTCGCCCAAAGAGCCCAGAGCCGGGAAGACGGCGCGCAGCTTAATCCGGAAGGATTCGCCGGGCCGAGTTGGTAGACGATCGCCATGATCCCCGAGGTGAGCACGACCTACAGCACGATCCAGAACAAGATAAACGACATCCCCAAGACGAAGGGCTAGACCTGGTTGGCAATTATCCCCCCGAGTATCCCCAGAAAAAGCAACGCCGCCAACAGACGGATGAGCCTCACGCCCCACTTCCGGTTTTATCCAGTAACTTGAACGTCGCGTGTAGATACATCTTCACCCCGTTCCCCAGAGCGTCCTCGTCTATGGTGAAACGCGGGTGATGGTGCTGGTAGGTTATCCCCATCTCCTCGTTCCTCGCGCCGACCAAGAAGAAACACCCGGGAACGACCCGCTGGTAGGCCGAGAAGTCGTCCGCGCCCATGCTCGGGCGCATCGCCTCGACCGACGCCTCGCCGAAGACCTCTCGCGCGGTCTCCTCGACGACCGCCGTGACCCCTTCATCGTTCACGACGGGTCGGGGACCGCGCTGGTACTCTAAGAAGTAAGAGGCGCCGTGTGCCTCGACAATCCCCTCGATTATGCGCTCCATCGTCCTGGGCAACCGCTCCTGGACCCCCTCGTCCAAAGTGCGGGCCGTCCCCTCCATCTCGACCGAGCCCGGGATAACGTTGTGGGTCGTTCCCCCGACGAACCTGGTAACGGAGACGACCACGCTGTCTAGTGGATCGGTGTTGCGCGAGACGACATGCTGCAAGTTCGTCACGAGCTGCGCGCCTATTGCTATGCTATCGACAGCCCGGTGGGGTCTCGCCGCGTGCCCGCCCTCGCCCTTCACGACGATCCTGAACGTGTCGAGCGCGGCATTCCTCGGGCCGTAGCCGACGCCTATCTTGCCCACCTCGAGGTACGACGAGAGGTGCGCCCCGATCACCGCATCCACACCGTCCATCACGCCGGCCTCTACCAACTCCTCGGCTCCGCCGAGGTGAACCTCCTCGGCGTGCTGGAAGACGAAGCGTACCTCGCCCCGGATCTCCTCCCTCATCTCACAGAGTATCTTCGCGGTCCCGATCAGCATCGCAGTGTGTCCATCGTGGCCGCAAGCGTGCATGATGCCAGGGTTCTTGGAGACGAACTCGAAGTCGTTCTCCTCCATGATCGGCAACGCGTCCATGTCCGCTCTGATGGCGATCGTGCGCCCCGGCTTCCCACCAACGAGCCGCGCGACCACGCTCGTCGGCGTCGGCCTTGAAAGCACCAGACCCCCAAAAGACTTCAGCGTCTCGTAGACGAATTTGGAGGTCTCTTCCTCCTGGAAAGACAGCTCAGGGTTTTGGTGCAGGTGGCGCCGCCATCCGACGACCTTGTCCCTCACGTCCTCTACAAAGTTGCTGATCGTTGCAGTCTCGATGGTCAACCCCCTTCTCCGGTCGGTGCCTGTAATATAGGTCGCCGGCAAAGGCTGCGCAATTTTCCCACCGGCCTCTAGGTTTCCCGGGCCAGCTCGATTAGCGTCCGGTAGAGGACCTCGACGCCGGCGGCGCAATCTTCCTTCGAGCTCCATTCGTCGGGGTTGTGGCTAAGGCCGTTCTTCGAGCGGACGAAGATCATGCCGATCGGGCACAGCCCAGCGAGGTGCATCCCGTCGTGCCCGGCCCCGCTCGCCAGCTCGAAGGGCTCGAAGCCCAAGGCTTCGCACGACGACCCGGCGGCTCCCCGGACGAGATCGGAGCAGGGCACGGGCGGAAGCCTCTGGAGGGTCTCCGTCTCTAGCGCGATGCCGCGTTCCTCGCAGAGGCGAGCGACTTCGGCCGCGATCCTCGCCTCCACCCTGTCGCGCACCTCCTCGTCGATGTCGCGCAGATCCAGGGAGAAAGAGACGCGACCGGGGATGATGTTGATGCCGCCGGGTTCGAGATCTAGCTGTCCGACGGTGCCCACGCTCGTTCCGGTCCTTCCGGCCTCCTTCTCGATCCTGCCAATCACAGCGGCCGCCGCTGCTAGGGCGTCGCGCCGGAGCCTCATCGGCGTCGTGCCCGCGTGAGCCGCTTCGCCTGTGAGGATGAACCTGAGCCACACCGGACCAGCGATCCCGGTAACCACGCCGACGGGGAGATTACTATCCTCGAGGATCTTGCCCTGCTCGATGTGCAGCTCGACGTAAGCGTAGACTGAGTCCTCGGGGCGCGCGGCCTCGCCTACTCTCTCCGGGTCGAGGCCGGAGTCACGCATAGCTCCGGCCACGGAGACGCCGTCCTTGTCCACCCTGACGAGGTCTTCTCGGGCCAACGTGCCGGCCATCGCGCGGCTCCCGATCATGCCGATGCCGAACCGCGCTCCCTCTTCGTCGGTAAATGTGACGACCTCTATGGGACGCTCCCCCTTCACGCCGCGTTCTCCCATGACCTGGAGCGCTTCCACCGCTCCGAGAACCCCCAAAGGCCCGTCGAAGTCGCCGCCGTTGCGGACAGAATCCACGTGCGAGCCGGCGAGGACGACGGGCGCCCCTTCTACCCGGCCCTCGCGCCGACCGATGAGGTTGCCGGCGGCGTCCTCGCGCACCTCGAGGCCCGCCTCCCGCATGTAGGAGGTGATGAGGTCCTTCGCGGCCCGCTCCTCTTCCGTGAAGGAGAGCCGAGTGACGCCACCCCCCTCAGATCTCCCGATCCCCGCCAGCTCCGAGAGGCGGGACCAGAGCCGGTCGGCGTTTATCTCCCTGGCGGAGCTACGACGAGGCACTCTTTGCGCCCTCGGGACGAACGGCGTAGGCTTCCGTGTCCTCGAAGGCACGAGCGGCCTTGAGGATCGTGGGCTCGTCACACTTCTTGCCGACGAGCATCATGCCGATGGGCAGACCTTCGGAGAAGGCGCAGGGGACGGTCATGGACAGGAGACCAGGATCCGGGGTAGGAGGCTTCACCATGCCGTACTCCTCTACGCGCCAGCGGAGCGATCTGCCCACTCCGACACTGTTGTCCCTGCACGTAGGTCCTGAGGTTCGAGCGGAACGATCCCCAAAACCCTACTCCCCCACCACACTCACAGGGCACGATAAAGGCACTCCACACACGAGTCAACAGGTTTATTGTGCTATTAAATGGACCGGATGCGAGCATCGAGTGAGGAGATCCAGGTGAATGAAAACCCGGTGGTTTGGCAACCGGTCGAAAAAGAAGGTCTGGTCGGCACGCTGTTTAGTCCAATTACACGCGGTCCACACCCGACAGTATTCTTTCTCGGGGAGCGGAGGCGTTGGCGGAGTAAGGTTTCGTGGCGCTGGCGCTTGCCTACTTCGGCATCGGTCCCCTGCCCCGCGAACTGGTCGAGATGCCGCTAGAGTATTTCGCCGGCACCGTAAGCTGGCTAAAGACCCAACCCATGGCCAATGGGGACAAGATCTCCGTCATGGGCGCTTTGAAGGGCGGCGAACTGGCACTTTTGTTGGGAGCGATCTATCCTGAGAACGTCAAGGCTGTGGTCGGCTCCGTGCCGAGGGTGGTCGTGCGGCAGGAGATCTCTTTCGGACGTCCATCTCGCCACCCCAGGTTGTCGTGGACGCTGGGAGGCAAACTCAAGTAGGGAGCGGAAGCCGTCCTCACTAAACGAGCGGGCTCAGGGTGCCGAGCGCACGCTCGGTTATCTTGGCGGGCAGTGGTCGGCGCTCCCACTCATCTAGTGTAATCTCGGCTGCGTTCGTCTTGTCGAGCTCGAACATCCTCTCCATCTGGGCAGCGAGACGCTCGCTGTAGATCTCAAGATTTATCTCGTAGTTCCCCAAAAGACTCAGACGGTCTATGTTCGCCGTACCAATGGTTGACCATACACCGTCTATGGTGGCGGTCTTTGAGTGGATCATGGTGTGCTCGTAACCGATGATCCGGACCCCCGCGCTTAATAGCTCGTAAAAGTGTCTCCTTGCGAGCCAGTCGGCGGTGGCGTGGTTGGAGTAGCGTGGCAGAAGCACCTGCACATCCACACCCCTCCCCGCGGCCTCCATAAGACTGGCGCGCATGGCCCTGTCCGGGATAAAGTAAGCGTGGGTCAAGTAGACGTGACTGTTGGCCCGAGCTATCGCTTCGAGGTACATGCCCCGTATGGGGAAGATCCGCAAATACGGGTCGTTGCGGTGAAGAACGGTCGCGGGGTTCCAGTCGCGCTCGTGGACCGGGTCGATGGTGGGGAGGTCGTCGGTCTTGTGAGTGTTCCAGAAATCTATAAAGGTGTTCTCGAGCTCGCGGACCCCAGTACCCCTGATGCGCAGATGGGTGTCGCGCCATCCCGTAGCGTACAACGAGCCGATGTTGAAGCCACCCATGAACGCTACCCTGCCGTCCACTGCGAGTATCTTGCGATGGTCCCTGAAAACGTTGCGTGGATCCAGAGCGCTCGGAGCCTTCGAGAACGGGCGGAAGTGAAACGTGTGTATCTCTTTAGGGAACTGCTTGAAGGACGGCGGCACCACGAGGTTAGCGAAGCCGTCGAAGGTCACGTACACCCGGACCCCCTCCTCTGCCTTCCTCTCCAGAGCAGAGACGAACCGGCGGCCCAATTCGTCCCCCTTCCAGATAAAGGTCTCCAGGAAGATCTTCTCTTTCGCCCCCTCGATCTCCTTTAGCATCGCCTCGTAGAGTTCGACGCCGTAAGGGTAGAGCCTTATGCGGTCCTCGCCCGACTCCAGCTCGATCTCGGGCTGCTTCATCCACGGGAACCCCTCTTTTGGCCCCTCTCTACGCTTTCTTATCTCGGCTCTCACAGCTAGAACTCCGACCAGCGCAGCCTGAACCGCCGCGAAAGCGAGCACGACCCGAATCCCCCACCTCTGCAGGCCGACGATCATCTCCCTCGCCCGCAGCAAGATCCGCGAAGCAGCAGAAAACATAAGGGGCAGTATATAGTCTTGTCCTAGAAGCCGGACCGGACGACGATGCTATCCGGCCGAGATCTGTTAGCGTCGGCGCACGTGGGAGAGAAAGTCCTCGGCCTCCTCGAGCACCCGCCGCCTCAACTCGGAGGCCTCTCCCGGCTTTGGCTCCTCCTTGCCGCGCTCGAAGTACAGGATGGTGGCCCGGCCCATTACCAAAGTGCCTGCGTAACCGATGGCCCCGGAGGCCGCCCAGCCACCCACCGGCACGAGCTTCAAGATCTGACGGTAGAGCGCCCGGAGGCCGAAACCTGCGGCCAGTACCCCGACGAGCTCCCGCGCACGATCCAGCGAGATCTCCTCCCCGTAGGCCGCGGCTATGGCGAGGACCATCCGGCCCTGGTTGGCGGTGATGGCGGGCATGTCCGCACCCGGGACGGGGAGCGCCCCTATGACGGCGTTCTGACGGGCGTTCTTGCGGATGATCTCCTCGCACACCGCGCGCCTGAAGGCGGGGTAACCGCGCCCCAAAGAGATCAGGTACTCCTCGTCCAGGGAGCCAGCAACCCGGGGCGCGAGCTCCCGGAGTACGGCCTCCTCGGTTATGGCCGAAAGAAAGGTCACCCCCGCGTCCTCGACGGCCTCGCCCGAAAGGGTTACCTCGACGCCGCCGTTCCGGGTCCCGGTGACGGTGATGAGGATCTCGGTCCCCACAGTGCTACTACTTGCGCCCAACAGTCCCGCCAGCCTCCCGGCCTCGTGCGCTTCGCCTAACACGGCTAAAGTGGCGTGTTTGCGGGCGGCCGTCCGGGATTCGTGGAAGACACGGTACAGGTTTCTCAGTCCCAGCAAGGAGTACCCCTCTTCGCGGTGTCGTTGATTATCAGAGCATTTCAGATATATTACGCGCAAGCGAGGCGAGAGTTTCAAGGGTGGATCCAGAGGAAAATTTGCAACCCCAACGCGATCTGCGGGATATAGAGGAAGTCCAGGAACTCTTCGAGACCGGCCAGGAGACCGGGACGCTAGAGTCCAGCGAAGTCCTCGACCTCCTGCAGGAAGTCGACCTCTCGACCGACGAGATCCAGCAAGTCTACGGGCTCCTTCGCGAACACGGCGTCGAGGTCGTGGACGCAGAGTTCTTGAACGACACCCTCCACCACGAAGAAGAGGACGCTCAGCTCGTCGAGGAGGTCATGGACAGCGACCTCCGCACCCGCTACACTGGCGACGCCGTCCAGATGTACCTGGACGAGATCGGCAAGACCCCCCTGCTCACCAAGGCGCAAGAGGTCTACCTCGCCAAGCGCATCGAGCGCGGCGACAAGAAAGCCAAGGCGCACCTGACGCGCGCCAACCTGCGGCTCGTCGTCTCGATAGCCAAAAAGTACTCCGGCCGCGGCGTCTCGCTCTTGGACCTCATCCAGGAAGGCAACATCGGGCTCATGCGCGCCGTCGAGAAGTTCGACTACCGCAAGGGCTACAAATTCTCCACGTACGCCACCTGGTGGATCCGTCAGGCCGTGACCCGCGCCATCGCCGACAAAGGGCGCACGATCCGGGTCCCCGTGCACATGGTCGAGAAGATCAACAAATACTACCGAGTGCAGCGCACTTTGGCCGCCGAGCTCAACCGCGATCCCGACGACGAAGAGGTGGCCCGCGCGATGGAGATAGAAGTCGGGGAGATAGTACGCATCCGGAGGGTAAGCCGACGCTCGATCTCCTTAGAAACTCCGGTCGGCGATGACCACTCCTCCGAGCTCGGCGACTTCATCGCCGACGAGGAGTCAGAAACCGCCCACGACCTCGCCAAAACCTCTCTCTTAAAAAGCAGGATGCAAGAGGCTTTGCACAGCCTCCCTGAGCGCGAACGCATGGTCTTAGAGTACCGCTTCGGTCTCACCGGCGGCCAGCCCAAGACCCTCGAAGAGGTTGGCGAGCGCTTCGACGTCACCCGCGAGCGCATCCGCCAGATACAGCTCACGGCCCTGGCCAAAATAAAGAGCAGCCCACACGCCGCAAGCCTGCGCGACCTCTTGGATTAGTCCCTAGCTACGCGTCGTGGTCCCGAGAGGGCCATGAGTACCAAGAGCCCTATGGCGAAGGAGTAGAGTAGGCTGCCGAGGCCGATCAGCGTCACGAGTGGAGAATTAGAACACGAAGAACCAACTCCACCCCACACGAGGGAGCCGACCAGAGCGACCAGCAGAACGAGCGCCGGGAGTAGAGGCCTCCTCGCAGGCACGAGGACACCCAGGAGCGCCACGAGCGCGAAGAGGGCCGACGCTAGTAAAAACTTTCGGTGTGGGGAGAAAGAGATCCTCTACCAAAGGGATCGAAGAACATATCTATGGTGATGCCGGTCAAGGTGAGGATTGCGCCTGCCAAACCGGCCATACGTGGCACAAAGTGAACCGACCGGGCTTTCCCGGTGGATCTAATAGAATGCCCTTTTCCCGCCCGATTTTCTTATGCTAATTATAGTCCGTGAAGCTTTCGAGAAGCCAGGTAGAACCCGGAGGGGGTTTCTACGCTAGACGAAACGTGCTGGAGAGACCCTTTATCCTCTCGATCAGGGCCGTAGTCGAGTAACCGGGCTCGAAGGGCAGGAGGTTGACCTCCGCCCCGATCTCCTCGGCAACCTTTGCCTCCGGCAGGTCTTCGATACGGTAGTCGCCACCCTTGACGTATACGGCTGGCCTTAGCTCGCGCATGAGGCGCACAGGGGTATCTTCGCCGAAGACGACGACCGCGTCCACGGGCTCTAAAGCAGAAAGCACGAGGGCCCGATCCCCTTCGGGGACTACGGGGCGGGATGGTCCTTTGAGCTTTTTGATCGAGGCGTCGGAGTTGAGGCCCACAACCAAAGCGTCCCCCAAAGAGCGCGCCGCCCAGAGATAAGAGACGTGCCCGGGGTGGAGGAGGTCGAAGCAACCGTTGGTAAAGACCACGCGGCCCCCTGCCTCACGCACTTCGGCTATCTCGGGCGGTATGGCGGAAGCAGGCGTGGATTCGCCAGGGATCACGACTACGCACCTCGCGACCTGGAAGGTCTCACCTGTGGGTGTCCTGCTCTCCGCTCTCCCGCTCTTGACGTGCCCGGTCTTCCTCGTCCTCAGCCCGGTTAGGGTTGCGGTTGGCCGCCGAACCGAAGACCTGGATCAAGATCGGGATCGCTATGATGGCGACAACGACGAGGACGAGCAGCGACACTATCGCGATGCTCAAAGCTGACCTCCCCTTACGCGTACAAGGGCCGCCGGGCTTGAGCCCGACGACCCTAATGTTACTAAAAGGCGCCAGCGTTGGACGCGCCGCGCCGAATGCCCCTTAACCTACGCCTGGGCGCCCGGTCCGCCCAGCTCTATCTCGCCCCGCTCGACCTTTCTGGCGAAGTTTTCGAGGTCCTCGCGCATCTCGCGCTCGGGGTTCGAGACGGCGTCGGCCACGACCTCCCCAACCCTACCGCCAGGCGGGTCGGCGTAGTTCATCGTTACGTCTATGCGCGTGCGGCCGGTGGAGACCTCCTCGAAGCGCACCTGGCCAGAGGTATCCACCTCGCCCTCGACGCTGTTCCAGCCGATGCCGCGCTCGGGGCTAATCTCGGTGGTCCTGGCGTCGAACTCCACGGTCTTGCCCAAAGGCCCCTTGACCCTCCAGTGGCTCGTCTCGTTGTCGATCACGCGCACCTCCTCGACGTTCGACATGATCGCGGGGAAGTGCTCCAGGTTCGACCAGTAAGTAAAGACGTCCTGTAGCGGGGCCTGAACCTCGATGCTCTCGTGTACGTTCTGGGCCATGGCCTCTCTTTCTCTCGCTTGTGCGTTGCAGATTTCTACATGCTTTCTCCATGCTACATACCCGTGCAAAGGGGATACTTAAACCCGATCTGCCCTCGTGGCCCTGTACAAGATTCCCCAAACGGCGCCGAAGACGACGTGGTCGAGGATCGGCAGGAGCACCTTCGGGCTTTGCTGCTCCCACGGCGGGAGGTGGGCCCCGCTAAGCGGCAGCCAGCTGGTCCACCCCGCTCCCCAGGCCAGAACCCCCAAAGCCGAACCCACGGTCGCCTCTTCCATCACCCCGCCCCGTTCCCGGCGCAAAAGACCCATGGCCGTCCCGGTCCCGACACCGTAGGCTAGGTGTGCGGCCAGGGTCAGGACGCGCCGAGCCTCGGGCGACCACCCGTCCAGCAGACCGAGCTCCTCCAGCCTCTCGACGACCTGCTCCGGGGCGGTAGTTCCCAACGCTCCAGAAGCTGCCAGAACCTTGCGAAACCCGGTCAGCACCAGCGTGCCCCCGAGCCCGCTGAGCGCTGCATAAAAGGCCCGTCGCGACGAACTCATAACCCACCTATTCCCCGATACCGGGTTCGTTATTACTCTTCCTGCAGAACCTCGAAGGCATGCTCGAGCTGGTCATCTTCGGCGAAAATCTCCTCCTTCGAGAGATTTTCCGTCTCGCCCGGGGTGCGCGGCTCCTGCTCCTCTTCTAGCACAGCCTCGACATCCGGCTCGATGCCGGAGCCCCGGATAAAATCTCCGTTCGGGGTCAGCCACTCGGCGATGCCCAAGAGGATGGCTGAACCATCGCTCAAGACCTGCTCCTCCAGCACGGTCCCGGTGCCGAAGGTCGTCTCGCCGACGACCTTCGCCCGGCCATTGTCCCTGAGGGCCCCAGCCAGGATCTCGGCGCTCGAGGCCGACCCCTCGTTTACCAAAACCACCAGGGGGTCGTTAAGAGGCTCGTTGTCGTCGGGGACGAACCTCTCCTCCTCTTCGCCGTCAGCGTCTCTCCTAATGTAGATCCCGCTCCCGGCCGGGAGGAATTGTGCGGCTATCTCCTCGGCCTGCCCCACCAGCCCTCCTCCGTTGTTCCGGAGGTCGAGCACGAAGCGCTGCGCTCCAGCCTCCCGGGCTTCGGAGATTGCGTCTCGGAGCTTCTCGGCGCTGTTCTCCGAGAACGACGTGAGCCTGAGGTGGGCCTCGTCCGTGCCGGGGACGAGGTTCCAGGTGGCGGCCGGCACCTCTACCTCGGCGCGCTCAACGGTGAACTCGCGCTCCTCCCCGTCCCGGAGCACGGTCAGCTCGACCTCGCTCCCCTCGGGACCCCGGACCCTCTCGGAGATTTCTTTGACGTCCTCCTCTTGCACGCTCTCGCCGTCAACCGCGACCAGAACGTCCCCGGGCTCGACGCCCGCTTCTTTAGCGGGCGAGCCGTCTATGGGGGATGAGACGACTACCTCGTCGTCCTTGTCCTCGAGGTGGACCCCGATGCCGACGTACGTGCTGGAGAGCCCCTCCCGGTTCTTCTCGATCTCCTCAGGGGTCAGGAAGCGCGTGTGCCCCTCGTCGTCCAAGGATTCGAGCATCCCTTCTATGGCGCCGTAGGTCTGCTCTTCGGGGTCCACGGCCTCTTTGTCGACGTAGTCCTCCCGGACCTCTCTCAGGGCCTCCGCGTACAAAGCCACGCTCTCTTCATCCTCCGCGGAGAGCCCCGCCGGGCTCTGGGAGCGTCCGTACAGGTACGCCGCCAGCACGAGCACGAGCACCGCGAGCAGGAGAACCACCCGCCACACCAGTGCGCGGCGGCGGTCTATCTTCGTGCCTGTATCTTTCCACACGCGGTGATTTTACTAAGGTTTAGCAGTCAGGTATCAGCCGTCGACTTTCGACTTCTTCGGCCGTGCTCCTCGTTTATTGTGTAGGGGCGTCGCAGAATTTCCTGGAGGGTTCGCCCTTCTCTCGTGCGTTCGCCCGCGACGGTCCCGGCGCCTAATTCCTGATACTTAATCGCGACGGTCCTTGAGGTAATCCTCGTAAGAGGCGTAGGTGGTGCGCGGCGGACCTCCTCTCATGCGTCGGCGGGCTAGGAGAGCGGAGATGGCGGCGCCGGTGCCGAGCAGGGCGAGGACGGCGAAGACTAGGCCGCCGAGGAAGGGGATCAGGGTAGCCGCCGCGACGAGGACGGCTCCGACCGCCGCGGCCAGGGCGTCGCCCGCCCGGTAGCGCCCGGTGGCGAGCACGACCTTGCGTCCGAGGAAGTAGGCGGCCACGAGAGCTCCGAAGAGCAAGAGCGCGAGGTAAGCGGGCCAGAGTAGGAGGAGCAACAAGAGACCGATGCCCGTTATGGCGAGCAAGACGGAGACGACGACGACCGCGGGCACGGAGCCCAAACCCAGAACTAGCGAGCGCCCAGGGGAACCTTCGAGGCTGCGAGCGGCGGCCCTCAAGGGACCCGGGGCGACGACGGCCAGGAGCACCGCGGCGGCGACGAGCCCTAAAGTCATGACGATCCACCCGATCGCGTCCGAGAACACCTCCGAGGACGAAACTTCGTCGAAGCTGGAGGCCATCCCAGCCCTCTCGGTGTCAGCCACAGCCCCTTGGTGACGGTAGAGGTTGCCGTTACCTAAAGAGACCTCGCCGCCGACGTGGGCCCCGCCCTCGAGGTAAACGTCTCCATGCCCCACTTTCACGTCGCCACCGATCGGCGCGTTTATGCGCACATCGCCGGAGCCCGCGCGCAAATCCCCGCCGACGGGACCCTCGATCCGGATGTCGCCGAAGCCGGAACTTACGTCTTCTTTGACCTCGCCCTCGACGAGCACGTCGCCCCAGCCGGTGGAGGCCTCCTCGACGGTTTTATCCTTCTCCACGACCACGTCTCCCATGCCCCTCCTTTCGGAGGCGTAAGCAACGTTGGAAGCGGAGAGAGACGCTAGAGAGAGCGCGCAAATGAGAAGGATGAATCTCGCGGGAATCCTCATGCTGCTCGAGCCCGGCGTCCCCGGTTCAAGGAGACGACCGCGAGGGCTATGAGAACGTCCACAAGAGCCCCGAGGGCAAGCAAGAGGAGGATAGTGGTACCGGCGGCCGCCAGGACCGCGCGCACCACCTCGGCGGAGCCCACCACCAAGCCCCAACCCGCGCCCAAGACGTTCATCGCCAGGATGACGGGCTCCGTGCCGCCTAATTCCAAAGAGACGAGCGCCGCGACGAGGAGCGAAAAGGCGAGCAAGCCCCACAGGAGACGCGCTCCCACGGCCCGAGTCGGCAGCGCCATCGCCACGCTCTTGTAAACGGACCGGGAGCATACCTTGGAGAAGTCGAGGGATACCAAAAAGGCGTTCAGATCGAGCTCGCGCTCGTGCAGTTCCCGGCACCCGGGGCAGGAGGTGAGGTGTTCGCGCATCACTTGCTCCTGCTCGGGACTCAAGCTCCCGTCGGCAAACTCGAAAACCTTCCCAGGGTCGCACCCACACCCGCCAGACGTGCTCATCCGGCCTCGCCCTTCTCTTCGAGCCTCCCGGCGAGCATGTTCCGGGCGCGGAAGAGCCTGCTCTTGAGGGCCGGGACGGTTATGCCGAGGACCTCGGAGATCTCCGCGTACGTGAGACCCTCCGCGTAACGCAACACTAGCGGGACGCTGTAGGTCTCGGGCAACGCCATCACAGCGTCCCTAACGCTACTCGCCCGGTCGGCTTGGACGGCTACCGCCTCGGGACCGCGCATCGAAGGCGCGTGTAGCTCGGGGCTGAACTCGACGGCGTCCCGGCGGCGCCTCAAGGTGTCGATGCCTAGGTTGTTGGCGATGGTCAGGAGCCACGTCTTGAAGCGGTACTCGGGGTTGAAGGTAGAGAGCCTATCGTAGGCGCGAAGGAAGGTCTCCTGCACAAGGTCTTCGACGGCGACCTCGCTCCCGGCGTAGGGGTAGATCACGCGCCCCACCAACCGCTCGTAGCGCCTCACCAGCTCCTCGTAGGAGCGGACATCGCCCGCCCGGGTTCGCTCGACCAACTCGTTGTCCTCAAGGCGCGCGCGGGGGACGGAGAGACGCCTGACCCTCTCCCGCCAACTCCCTAGCGCCACCGGTGCCGAGTACTCCATACCTTTAGTTATACGCCGCCCCGCACGGAAAGTTTCGGGGCCTATCAGAAACATCATACGCCGTGCGCAAGACGAGGGGTAGAGCAATAGGCAGGGCGTTTGTTGAACCGGTCGTTTAAATCGATAGCTGGCCGTCCGTAGCCAAGCCTGAGGGACCGGAGGCGCGTTCGACGAGGGCTTCCCTGTCCACGAGGACTATCTTGCGGTCCTGGATCTCGATGGTGCCGTCGCGCTGGAACTTGCTCCCTATCTTGGAGACGGCCTCTCGAGTCGAGGCGATCATGTTCGCCAAGTCCTGGTGCGTCCGGCGCATCTCGAAGACCGTACCCGAACCGTTGCTTTCTACGAAACATTCGCCCAGGTTCAAGAGCAGGGTCGCGAGGCGCGTCGAGACTTCCCTATGGAGGAGGCTCTCTATAACCTCGTCGGATTGCCAGAGGCGTTCGGAGAACTTTCCTCGAAGCCCAAAAATCGCCTTGTAACCTCGACGGCTATGAGCTACCTAGATAGGCACGCTTTATCATACCCCAAAATGCTCCTATTCTTAAATTTCTTGCGTTCTTAGGCGGCGGTTTGGTGCCAGCGGAGCTCGATGCCCTGGCGCTTGGCGACGAAGAGCAGGTCGTCCCTGAGCTCGCCGATGTCCTTGTCGTAGAGGGTGAGCACGCAAAAACCGCAGTGCTTGTAAGCCCAGACGAACGGTGCTAGGTCCCCGACGACCCCCGCCGCAGTGCCCAAACCCCAAGCGTCCGAGAGCTCGACGCGCTGCCCCGCAAGATCCACCACGACGCGCCACCCCTCGTCGGTTGGCACCTCGAAGTAGCCCGGCAGTACCCCCTCCGGCAGCATGCTGCTCCTCAGGTCCCGGGCGTAGGCCTTCTTGTGGGCCTCGGCCCCGGCGAGGTACTCGACGTCGTCCACGAGCTTCGGGGGCGCGGGAACGTAGTTCCGATGCTCCGTCACCTTGACGCCCTCCGGAGCGTAGAAACCGACGAAGGGGACCGGCGAGCGCCACAGGTGCTGTATCACCCCGAGCGCCACGTTGCGCCGTCCCCGACTATCCCCTAGAGACTCGGCGTAACGGACGCCCGAGAGCTTCATGTGCCGCGGCTCCCACGGGTGGGGTTCTACGTCCGTCTTGAGCCTGCGGCGACGCCTGCTTATGCGCTTTGTCTCCTCCATGACCGGGCTATTCTACAACTTGCGCTCGCCTGGTGCCCGAAGGGCAAACCATAGGCACGAAAAAGGCGGGGACCGCCTTCGGTCCCCGCCCCTCGAAGCCGCGTGCTCCTCGCCTCCTGATTACTCGTTCTGGCTCAGGAAGAGTAGGTACAGGAACGTTATGACTGCGGTCAGCGCCGCCGCTATGTAGGTGAAGGCCGCCGCCGTCAAGACGCGCTTCGTGCCGCCGGCCTCGCTGGCCGAGAGCATGCCATAGCGGGTCAAGATGCCGTAGGCGCGGGTGGAGGCGTTAATCTCTACCGGCAGCGTCACCACGTGGAACGCCAGCACCGCCAGGAACAGGATAGCCGCGAGCTGGATAAAGAAGTTCCCTAGGCCGAAGAGGCCTGCGATGAACAGGTACACCCAGATCTGGCTGCTGAAGGCCACTACCGGGAAGATCCCCGCCCGAAGCTTCATCGGCACGTAGCCGACCCCGTCCTGGATTGCGTGTCCGCACTCGTGGGCTGCCACGCTCACCGCGGCTATGGAGTTCTTGTTGAAGTTGCCCTCGGAGAGCCTAACGACCTTGCTCCGCGGGTCGTAGTGGTCGGTGAGCCGCCCGGCCACCGGCTCGACCCTGACGTTGGAGAGGTTGTTGCGGTCCAGAATCGTGCGCGCCACCTCCGCGCCGGTCATGCCGCTGTAGCTCATCTGTTTGGAGTACTTCTTGTATGAGCTCCTCACCCAGAGCGCCGCGGCTCCCGAGATAACCATCCCTACGATCATCAGAAGTATGTAGCCTAAGTAACCGCCCAATGGTCGTTCCTCCTCGGAAAGGGCCTATTCTGTAACACCCATATTTTACTATATATACGGTAGGAGCCGCCGAAAGTTGCGCCCACCGGTTGTCACTCGTTACTTCTAAGGGCTATCAGGATCTGCAACACGTACCAGAACATCAGGGCGACGGAGGCGAACAGCGTCACCGAGGCCGCGACGTACTGGTCGGTGCGGTAGTGGTGGATGACGTTGGAGGTGTAGTAGAGGATCGCTACCGATGCGAACCCGACCATGCCCACCGAGAAGATCACGCCGAGCGTGAACCCGAAGAGGATACTCGCCGCGATCAGGCCCAGGGCCACGAACCCGCCGATTACGAGTATCCCGCGCAAAAACGAGAAGTCCGCCCTCGTCGTGAAGGCCACGAGCGTGAGCCCCGCGAAGAGCGTCCCGGTGATGATCGCCGCCGTCGGGATCAGGGTCGGATCGTTTACGAGGTAGACGGCCACGAACAGGAGGGGAACGAAGAGTACCGCCTGGGCCGCGACGTACAGCGCGAGGCCGGCGTACTGCACCCCGCGCGAGGCCGAAGAACGCGCCATGCGGTCCGCTATCAGGGACACTACCATGAACAGCCCGAGCACCAAGAGCCAGTTGAACCCCTGCGTCATGAGCGTCGCGAGGCGCTCTACGCCAGGCAAACTGAGCAACACGTACTCGAGGGCGAGGAAGGCGAGCACGGCGAACGCCAGGTGAGCGTAGGTCCTGCGGATGAACCAGGCGCGTTCCTCCGGTAGCGCGCTCGCCACCGGGGCCGCGTAAGCACCGTACTCCAAAACCCTTTCTCCTTCCGATACTCGTCAGGAAGCGGCACGCTTTTACGATACGCACCGATTATACGACGCGGCCAGGGTCGCGGACGCTACGCGCGCAAGATAAGAGGGGCGGGATCGATCCCGCCCCTCTTTCGACAACAGCTATCCGTTTTGCCGCTACGACATCTGCTCTTGGGTCTGCTCCTGTATCGTATCCGCCACGCTCGGGTCGGCTAGGGTCGAGGTATCCCCGAGCTCTTCGCCCTGGGCTATGTTCTGCAGGAGCCGGCGCATGATCTTGCCCGAGTTGGTCTTGGGCAGGTCCTCCACGGCGAAAACTCTGTCGGGGCGGCTGATCTTGCCGGCCTTCTGGGCCACCGCGTCTATGAGCTCCTTTTCGTACTCCTCGCTGTACTCCTGGTCACCCTGCAAGATCACGAACGCTATAGGCGCCTGGCCCTTGTCCTCGTCGTCCCTGCCGATAACCGCCGCCTCGGCGACGCCCTCGTGACCGACTAGCGCGTTCTCTATCTCGACGGTAGAGAGCCTGTGCCCCGAAACGTTCAAGACGTCGTCGATGCGGCCGGTTATGGTGTAGTAACCGTCCTCGTCGCGCTTGGCGCCGTCCTCGACGTAATAGATCTCGTCGGAGATCTCAGAGAAGTACTCATCCTTATAGCGATCGGGGTCCTTGTACAAGGTCCTTAGCTGGGCAGGCCAGGGCTTGTTTATGGTCAGGGCACCGCTGCCGGCGCCCTCGATGAATTCCTCGTTCTCCTCGTCCCAGAGGCCCGGGAAGATGCCGGGAAACGGCTTGGTGGCGCTGCCGGGCTTGAGTTTGGTGATACCGGGCAGCGGGGCGATCATGGTAGCGCCCGTCTCCGTCTGCCACCAAGTATCGACTATCGGGCAGCGCTCCTTGCCTATGTTCTCGTAGTACCACACCCAGGCTTTCGGGTTTATCGGCTCGCCGACCGTCCCCAGGAGCCTCAGAGACGAAATGTCGTGCTTCTCTATGGGCTCGGTGCCGACCTTCATGAGGGCCCTTATGGAGGTGGGCGCCGTGTAGAGGTGTGTAATTTTCTGGTCCTCTATGATCTGCCACAAGCGGTCGTTCTCGGGGTAGCTCGGCGTACCCTCGAACTGCACGGTCGTGGCACCGCAAGAGAGCGGACCGTAGACGATGTAGGAGTGCCCGGTGACCCAGCCTATGTCTGCCGTACACCAGAAGATGTCGTCGTCCTTGATGTCCATGACCCACATCATGGTCGCATAGAGTTGGGTCAGGTAGCCGCCAATGTGATGCTCGATGCCCTTGGGCTTTCCGGTCGAGCCGGAGGAGTACAGCACGTACAGCATGTCCTCGGCGTCGAGCTCCTCGGCGTCGCACTCGTCGCTCGCGTTCTCCATTAGCTCGTCCCAGTACTGGTCGCGCCCGTCCTGCATCGGGACCTCATCGCCGGTACGCCTGACAACCACGACGTTCTCGACGGAAGTAGTGTCTTGCAGGGCCTCATCGGCGTTCTCCTTCAGCGGCGTCTTCTGACCTCCACGGGGCGGGTTATCGGCGGTGACCAGCACCTTCGCCTCGATGTCGTTGATGCGCTCGGCAAGCTGGCCCGGCTGGAAGGCGGAGAAGACCACCGAGTGCGGGGCGCCTATCCTGGCGCAGGCGAGCATCGCTATCGGCAGTTCCGGGACCATCGACAGGTAGATGGCAACCCCGTCGCCCTTCTGCACGCCCAAGTCCTTTAAGACGTTGGCAAACTTGTTGACCTCGGCAAGAAGCTCGTTGTAGGTGAATGTCCTCTGGTCGCCGGGCTCGTCGCCTATCCAGATTAGCGCTTGCTTGTCCCCCTTGCCCTGCTCTATCTGGTAGTCCAGGCAGTTGTACGCGGCGTTGATCTTGCCGCCCTTGAACCACTGGACGAAGGGCGGGTCCCAGTCCAAAACCTGGTCCCACTCCTTGAACCAGTGCAGCTCCTTGGCCCAGCTCTCCCAGAAACCCTCGAAGTCCTCGGCGGCCTTGTCCCAGACCTCGGGATCCTGGCAGTTGGCGTTCTGGGCGAACTCCTCGGGCGGGTCGTAGACGCGTTCCGCGAATTCCTCGCCACTCTGGCCGTTCTGCTCTTCGCTCATCGGGCTCCTTTCCTTATGCCTTTCTACTCCTCTGCAAGGTGCGCCGGGTCTCCGAAGCCTCGTTCCCCGACAGGCTAGTACTTACCCGCGGTTAGAGAGCCTAAAACCGCGCGTCGGCTTTCCTTACCGCGTTCTGACCAGTTGGGGAACGGCTCCTCCGTTCCCTTCGCGCCACCGAATACGGACAGGATAGCTCTCCCCGGAAGCACGGTCAACAAAGCCGTTGGCTATCCACCAAAAAGCGAGCGGCCAGGGCAGGCGCCCTCGTGTTGTAGGGGAGCCGCGTAGGCCTGGTCCACTCCCGTGAGCGCCGGTCGAGACGCTTCCGGAGCCTGGCGGGGTTGGGGCGGTTCCCCTAGACTATGTCGGACCGTGCGGGGATCTAGCCGAGGAGGACGGATGGCGAGGCTTTTGGAAGGTAAGAAGGTGCTCATGACCGGCGTTTTGGACCGGCGTTCCATAGCCTACTCCGCGGCACGCCTCGCGGTCGAGCAGGGGGCCGAGATCGCCCTCACAGGCTTTGGGAGGGCGAAGAGCCTCACCGAACGCACCGCCAAGCGCCTGGGAGACCCCGAGCCTCCCGTCCTCGAGCTCGACGTCAACAAGCCAGAAGACATAAAGTTGGTGGCGGAAGATCTCGAGGAGCGCTGGGGCGAGGTGCACGGCATCGTGCACGCCATCGCCTTCGCCCCCGAAGACGCTTTGGGCGGCAGCTTCCTCACAACCGAATGGCCCTCCGTTGCAGAGGTCCTCCAGACCTCGGCCTACTCTTTAAAGGCCCTCACCGTGGGGCTCATGGATCTGATGAAGCCCGGCTCTTCGGTCGTCGGCCTCGACTTCGACGCCCGCGTCGCCTGGCCCGCCTACGACTGGATGGGGGTAGCGAAAGCGGCTTTAGAATCCGCCTGCCGCTACCTCGCCCGTGACTTGGGAGGCCAGGGCATACGGGTCAACCTCGTCTCCGCGGGCCCCTTAAGGACCCTGGCCGCCAAAGGCATCTCGGGCTTCGAGGGGATCGAGGGCGAGTGGGAGCGGCAGGCTCCTCTGGGTTGGGACACCGGAGAACCCGAGCCGGTAGGCCGGGCGGTAGTCAGCCTCTTGAGCGACTGGTGGCCCGCCACGACAGGGGAGCTGATCCACGTTGACGGCGGGTACCACGCGATGGGGGCCCCGATCAAGGACTAGCCGCTAGCGGCGGGCGAGCGAGGCGAACTTGGTGTACTGCTCGAGCCAGGCCAGTTGCACCTTGCCGGTGGGTCCGTTGCGGTGCTTGCCGACGATGATCTCGGCGATGCCCTTGTCGTCGGAATCCGGGTTATAATATTCGTCTCGATACAAGAACATTACCATGTCTGCGTCTTGCTCGATGGCGCCCGAATCGCGAAGGTCGGAGAGGAGCGGACGCTTGTCGTGGCGTTGCTCGACGGCACGGCTTAGCTGCGCTACCGCCAGGACCGGGACGTCGAGGTCACGGGCTAGGACCTTGAGGCCGCGGCTGATCTCGGCTATCTCCTGCTGGCGGTTCTCGGAGCGGACACCTTGCCCGACCATGAGCTGCAGGTAGTCCACGACGACGAGCGAGAGGGGAGTCTCGTCCTGGGCACTCAAGCGTGAAGCCAAACGCCGGACCTTGGCCCGCATCTCCATGAGGGTCACGCCGGCGGTATCGTCGATCCAGATAGGAGCGCGGCTGACCTCGGCAATCCCGCGCACGAGCTTGGGCCAGTCCTCGGCCCTGACGTTGCCGCTCCTCAGGTCCTGCGTCCTTATACGTGTGATCTGGCTTATGAGACGCTGGACAAGCTGCTCCTTGCTCATCTCCAAAGAGAAAATCGCCACCGGTAAGCCTCTCGCTCCTGCTGCGTGCCAGATGGCGTTTAGGGCCATAGCCGTCTTCCCCATCGCGGGCCTTGCAGCGAGCACCACGAGATCGCTCTTATGAAAGCCGGTAGTCAAGCGATCCAGGTCCTCAAAGCCCGTCTCGACGCCCGTGACCTCGCCCTCGGCTTCGTAGAGGCGCTGTATCCTCTCCAAAGCGCCGGGCGCGAGCTCGGAGACGGGCGCCAGGTGCTCTTTTAGTTGCCGGTTGGAGACGCCGTAGATGAGCTGCTCGGCGGCGTCGAGGGCCTGCGTTACGTCCTCGGGCTCGGCGAAGGCCTCTTGCTGGATGCGGCTCCCGGCGTCGATCACGGCCCTAAGAAGCGCCTTACCACGCACGATCTCCGCGTACCTGGCCGCGTTCGCCGCCGTGGGGACGCTCTCGACGAGCCTGAAGACGTACTGCCGCCCCCCAATGCGGTCGAATTCGCCGACGCTCCTTAACTCGTCCGAGAGCGTGAGCTGATCTATGGGCTTGCCCCTGGAGTACAGACGCATCATCGCCCCGTACAAGACCCGGTGCGTCTCGGAGTAGAAGTCTTCGGCGGCCAAGGACTCCCCGACCACCGAAACGGCGGCCTCGGAGACGAGCATCGCGCCTATCACCGCCCTTTCGGCGTCGAGATCGTGCGGCGGCACGCGTACGACGCTAGCGTCGCTAGCCGCCCCCGAAGGCATTCCCCGTATCCTCCCCCTGCGCTCCACGCCAACAGCATGCAGCAAAAAGGGCCCCATTACAAGACGGGACCCTTAAGGCTCTGGTTCAGGTTGTGGCTAAAGTTGCGCTTTAGCTACAGCTTGGGGACGACGATTACTTTGACGCTCGCCTCGATATCACCGTGGACTTGGATGGGCACCTGGTGGGTACCGAGGGACTTGATCGGCTCTTCGAGCTTGACACGGCGTCGGTCGAGCCGGATGCTGCGGGCTCTCTCGATGGCGGAGACGATGTTCACGGCGGTGACAGAGCCGAAGAGGCGTTCATCCTCGCCGGTGCGGGCTTCGATGGTTATGACGCTCTTGTTCAGCGTCTCGGCCACCTCGCTCGCCCGTTCGGCGATGCGCTGCTCGCGCTCCTCGGCCTCGGCCATCTCGCGGCGGGCCTCCTCGAGTCTCGAGGGCGTGGCGATCTCGGCGAGGCCGCGCGGGACGAGAAAGTTGCGGACGTAGCCCCGGCTCACGTCCACTATGTCGCCCCGCTGGCCGATCTTCTCGACGTCCTGTTTGAGGATTACCTGCACGAGAACTCCTTATCGCCCGACCACGTACGGCAAGAGCGCCATCTCGCGGGCGCGCTTGATGGCGGTCGCCGCCTCGCGCTGGTGCTGGGGGCAAAGGCCCGTGACCCTGCGCGCCCGGACCTTGCCACGATCGGAGGTGAACTTGCGGAGCATGTTGTAGTCCTTGTAGTCCACGTACGCTATGTTCTCCTTGCAGAACACGCACGGCTTACTCTTGACCGGCCGCTCCCGACGCGACCCGGCCCTACGTCTGGCCATAAAAGATCTCCTCTCTCAAAGACTAGCCCGAGACCTCGGCGGGCTCGGGGAGTGGCTTATGGGCGTACGTCGGCGGGAGCTTGACGATCATGTGCCGCAAGACGTCGTCCGAGACGCGCAAGATGCGCTTGAGCTCGTTGAGCGTCCGCTTCCCGGCAGTGAACTCCATAACATAGTAAAAGCCGTCGGCGCGGTGGTCGATCTCGTACGCCAGCTTGCGCCGTCCCCAGTTGTTCATCTCGCTGACCTCGCCACCCGTACGCTCGATAATGGTGCGAAAACGCCCGATGGTGCTCTCGACCTGCTCCTCGTCGAGCTCGGGGATGACTATGAGCATGACTTCGTAAGTGTCTATTTTCGCCTCCTCCGGTCTGTCACGGCTTCCCGAAAGCAGATGGCCCCACCCGGGAAGCAGGGGCAATATCTAGTTGCGCCGCTAGTGTATCAACGCCAGCGGATTGTTACAAACTCAGCCACGCAACCGCGAGAGAACGACTCCTGCCTCCTCCACCAGCTCCTGAACGATCTCGGCTGCGCCCTGACCGTTCTTGAGCATTCTGAGCCCTTGCCCGGCGAGCAGCGGCGAGTAGTCGCCGTCATCAGCAGCCTGTGACGCGCCGTAGAGATCGGCGGCGGCCACGCTCTGCAGCGGCCACGCTAGGGGCTCCGGTCCGTCCCTCAGGTATTCCTCGGCGAACCGGTTGCGCAAGCCCCGGGCCGGACGGCCCGTAAAGGCGCGAGTAACCACCGTGTCGACTTCCGTGGCCGCCAGCAGGCGCTCCCGATACGCGTGGTGGGCGCCGCTCTCCCGCGCCAGAAGAAATCGGGTGCCAAGCTGCGCCCCGGCAGCACCGAGCGCCAGCGCGGCCACGAGGCCACGTCCGTCCATGACACCACCAGCAGCTACCACCGGCACGTCCACCGCGTCTACGACCTGCGGGACCAGAGCCAACGTTCCGACGAGCGACGCCTCGCCGCCCGGACCGAGTTCGAAGGTCGAGCGGTGGCCCCCGGCCTCGGCTCCCTGAGCAACCACTACATCGGCTCCGAGCCCCACTACATGAACAGCCTCCTCAACGGTCGTGACCATAGAAGCCACCAGCATGCCTTCGGCGTGTGCCCGCTCGACGAGCTCTCCGGGATTGCCGAGCGCAAAGCTCAAGACTGCCACCCGCTCCTCGAAGACAACCTGCAACTGTTCCGAAAGCGGCGAGGGTGGCCGCGAAAGCTCGTCATCCCCGGGAGGCAAGCCGAACCTCTCTCGGAAGCGGTCGAGAAATTGCTGGACGGCGGCCGCGTCCATGTTGCCTGCCTCCGGGGGCGCCAGCTGGAAGTTGACCCCGAAAGGACGGTCGGTCAGCGCCTTGACCGCCCGGATGTCCTCCCGCAGTTTATCGGGTGCTACCCTGGCGCCCGCCAGAACCCCGAACCCGCCGACGTTGGACACAGCAGAGACAAGCTCGGGCGTCGTCCATCCTCCGGCCATCGGGGCCTGGATGATCGGGTAACGGACGTTCAGTAGATCGCACAGCGGGGTCACAAGGGACGCGTGTGGAAATGCCGAAGTCATGAGCGATACCTCCTCAGTAACGAACTTCCGGCGCACTTACATGGCGCGTAAAGTCACGTGACCGCAATAACCGGGCAACGAAGCTGTGGGCCTGGTCCTTTAGCGTAGCCGTTGGCACCGAGTTTAACTTACGCGCGAGGGTTGCTGAAGCGGTGCGCTCCTTCTCGACCAGAGCACGTACCCCCAACGCCAGCCACAGAATGCCGAACACCACGAACCCCCATATTTCTCCTAAGAATATCGTCACGGGTAAGCCGACGATGCGCCCCACACCGCACCAGCGTGGCAGCACCCTTGCCTGCAGGGTGGCTGTGCCGTAGAGCACGAACCCAACCAACACAGCCAGAGACCCGATTGGGATAAGCCACTCGAGTACCGCGCTCCCCAACAATAGGACAACCAGGCCCAAGATCTGGACCAAAGTCGCTTTAACGACCGTGTAGAAGCCTGCCCGATGCGCCCGTAGTTCTCTTTCTGTTGAGCGTGCAACCCTACCCACCTTACCAACACCAGGACCAACTCAACAATGAATGGCATCAAGGTAAGGAGCGTCCTTGTTCACCAAGCCGAAAAGGCCGACCAACATGAACGCCACGCCGCCAACATGGCCGAGATCCCACCCCACCAGATTAGGTCCGACGACGACATAGTCTTCTCCTTGCTCAAATCTTTTCTTACAAGCAAATTGTGACGTCCGACGAAGGGCGTATCACACCCAAAAATGAGTGTTTCGCCCTCAGAAGAATTTTGGGTCTATGGCGCTTTGTCCACGTTCACAGACGCTCCAAAACGGCGCACTTAAGGTAGCAGGTCTCGGGGATAGCGAGGATCTGGGGATGGTCGAGGGCCTGCCCCCGCCACTCGCGCACCCGTATTAGACGGTTGGCGTCGGCTGCCGCCGAGCGCAAGGTCTCCTCCATGAGCTCGCGCGAGAAGTGGTAGGAGCACGAGCAGGTGATGAGGACACCGCCGAGCGACAGGAGCTTCATCGCGCGGAGGTTTATCTCTTTGTAGGCGCGGGTCGCACCGGGGAGATCCCGCTTCGTCTTGACGAAGGCGGGTGGGTCGAGGACGACGGTATCGTAACCCTCCCCACTATTGGACCGTTCGCGCAACAGGTCGAAGGCGTTGGCGCGGGTGAAAGCGATGTTCGAGAAGCCGTTAAGCTCCGCGTTGGCGCGGGCGGCCTCCAAAGCTTCGCCGCTCGAATCCACGGCCTCTACCGACTCGACCCGGCGCGCGGCGTGCAGGGCGAAACCGCCCGCGTAGGAGAAGACGTCGAGGACGTGACCCTTAGCGTAAGAGGCGGCGGCGAGGTGGTTCTCCCGCTGGTCGAGGAAGCCGCCGGTCTTCTGGCCCCTCCACGGTCGCGCGTGGTAGCGCACCGGGCCTTCGCGCACGACGATGCTCTCCGGGACTTCGCCGGAGGGTACCTCCACCTTCATGGCGAGGCCCTCCCTGCGGCGGGCCGGAGAGTCGCCGCGCAGGAGGATGCCGGATGGGGCAAAAAGATCTTCGAGGACGGCGATGATCCAATCCAAGCGTTCCTCGACCGCCGCCGAACCCACCTGGAGGACGAAGTGGTCCCCGTAGCGATCTGCGACGAGGCCGGGGACGCCGTCGGCCTCGGCGTGGAAGAGGCGGTAGGCATCGGCGTCTATGTTCAGCGACTCGCGATAGGCTAGGGCTCGTTCGATGCGGGCTCGGAACCAGGCTTCGTCCAACGCTTCGTCTTCACGGGTGGCGATGCGGAGCGTGATCTCGCTTTTTGGGTTGTAGAAAGCGTATCCCAGGAAGCGTCCGCCCCGATCCACGACGCGCACCACGTCGCCTGTCTCCCCCGAGGCGTCGAAGACGTCTGAGCGGTAGATCCAGGGGTGTCCAGATCTCGCCCGCGCGGCGCCCCTCCTCGTCAGCACGGCCACCCCCGTCATTTTCGTAGTACCTGCGCCATCCTTCTGTGAGCCCATTTACCCGGTGTTCCGGCCCGTCCTGCTAGCATCCCTCACGTATACTCCAATATACCTTTCGCGGGGTGTGTCGGGATTTTGAGAGAGGCTTAGCTTGTTGGCGACGAAACGGGTGGCGATCGTAGGAGCCGGGATGGGAGGCCTCGCGGCGGCGATCCGGCTCAGGCTGATGGGCTTCGCCGTCGAGGTGTTCGAGAAGAACGGGCAGCCCGGCGGCCGGATAGGGCGCTTGCGCGAGGACGGTTTCACCTTCGATACGGGGCCGACCCTCCTCCTCATGACCGACGTCTACCGCGACCTCTTCGCCGCCGCGGGAAAGAACCTGGACGAAGAGATCGAGTTGACGCCACTCGACCCGAATTATCGGGTCCACTTCGGAGATGGGGACTCTATTCGAGTCTCCTCCTACCTTCCGGCCTTGATCCCGGAACTCGAACGCGTAGAGCCCGGCGTTACCCCCCGCTTCTACCGCTTCTTGGAGGACGCCTGCCTCAAGTACCGGCTCGGGCGCAGCGAGTTCGTCGAGCGCGACTTCGAGAAGGCGGACGACTTCTTCGGCCCGCGCAACCTGAGACTGCTGCTGAAGACAAAGGCCGTCAACAACTACTACCGCTCGGTCTCGAAGTACTTCAGGACGGAGAAGCTCCGGCAGACGTTCTCTTTCCAGACCATGTACCTCGGGCTCTCGCCCTTCAAGGCGCCGGCGGTCTACGCGCTTTTGCCGTACACCGAGCTCGCGGAGGACGGACTCTGGTTCCCCCGCGGCGGGATGTACGAACTCATCGAGGCCGTGGCCCGACTCGCCCGCGACCTCGGGGTGAGGATCTACCCGAACAGCCCCGTCGAGGAGATAGTAGTCGCGAAGAACAGGGCGCGCGGCGTGCGAGCCAACGGCGAAGTGGTCGGGGCCGACGCCGTGCTCGCGAACGCGGACCTGCCGTACGTTTATCGCGAGCTCCTGCCACGCTCTGCGGGTGAAGGGGACTTCAGGTGGAAGCTCCGCAAGCGGGAGAGGCTCCTCTACACAGCCTCAGCGTACATGCTCTACCTGGGTCTGGACAGGAAGCTCGACCACATGCTGCACCACAACGTCTATCTCTCGGCGCGCTACAAAGAGAACTTCGAGCAGATCTTCGACGAGCGCAAGCTCCCCGACGACCCCTCCTTCTACGCCAACGTCCCCTCGCGCACGGACGAGGACGCCGCCCCCGAAGGCATGGAGGCGCTCTACGTCCTCATCCCGACGCCGCACCTGAACGACAACGTGGACTGGTCGCGCGAGGGCGATGCGTTCAAGGAGCGTGTCTATGATCTCTTGGAGAGAAAGGCACGTATAGAGGACATCAGGAAAAATATCGTCTACGAGAAGGTCAAGACTCCTTTGGACTGGCGCGAGGAATACAACCTCGAAGAAGGGGCGGCGTTCGGGATCGGGCACGGCATCTTTCAGGTCGGCTACTTCAGGCCGCCGCTGGCCTCGAAGACGGTCCGGGGCGTGTATTTCGTCGGCGCTAGCACCCGTCCCGGAACGGGCGTGCCGCTCGTTACCATCGGGGCGAAGCTCGCAGCTGAAAGGGTAGGGCGGGAGCTCGGCTATCCTCTCACCACTGCCGGAGGCTCCTAGTGCACCTGGACCCGGTGGGCAAAGGGCCGCTGGTCGGCGAGAGGCTGGCCCTCCCGGAGTGTTACGAGCTGTGCCGCTCGGTTGAGAAGGCGCACAGCAAGACCTACTACTTCTCGACGAGCCTCCTCCCAAAGGAGGTGCGGCCGCACGTGCACGCGCTCTACGCCTTCATGCGCTACGCGGACGAGATCGTGGACAACCCAGGCACGACCCCCCTTGACGAGCAACTCGCGAGCCTGGAGGCCTTCGAGGAGGACACTCTAGCGTCGGTATACGGTGAGTATGTACCCCCGAACCCCATCCTGCGCGCGTTCGCGAACACGGTGCTCGTGCGCGATATTGGACCGGGACTCATAAAGGCTTTCATGAAGAGCATGAAGATGGACACCCACGTCTTCCGCTACCCGACCTACGAGGACCTGGAGGAGTACACGTACGGGAGCGCCGCCGTCGTGGGGCTCATGATGTGCCGCGTGATCGGCGTCACCGACGAGGAAGCCGATCCGCACGCCGAGGCGTTGGGCGTGGCGATGCAGCTCACGAACTTCTTGCGAGACGTGAAGGAGGACTGGGTGCGGGGGCGGGTCTACCTGCCGCTCGAAGACCTTGAGCGTTTGGGGTACGCGGAGGAGGAGCTGGGGCGGGGCGTCGTGGACGGGCGGTTCGTGGCGTTGATGCGGCTCGAGATCTCACGCGCCCGGGCGCTCTACCGGTTGGCGGACGAGGGGATACGCTACATACCTCGTGGGCGGAAGTACCCGGTCGTCGTGGCGCGGCGGCTCTACGAGGCGATCCTGGACCGCATCGAAGC
>JALZEL010000129.1 GCA_030862075.1 Actinomycetota bacterium
GCGATGTTCTTCAACCTGGCTTACGCGTTGCTCTGGATCGGGCTCTTCGCCGCGGCGCGCCAGGGGCTCTTGCGCCGGGTCGTGGTCGTCCTCTTCCATGTGGTAACGATGCTAGTGGTTATCGTGACCACGTCTGCTTACCAGTACTTCCAGGAGACTGGCACCACGCTCGACTACGGAATCGTCGCTTTGTGGTTGCCTCACCTCGGGGAGGTCGCGCCGGTTCTCGCTTACGGGACTACTATCTGGGGTTGGGTACTCCTCTTCGCCGCTCTCTTTTACGTGGCCCTAGGTCCGTGGCTCTTGACGCGCGCCATCGCGCGGTGGCGAGGCTGGCCGGAGAGTTCCCCGGTCGGAGCGTCAGGGACCTCTTTTATGGCCTCTCTCGGGCTCTTGCTTCTGGCGTTCGGCTTCGGCTTCCTTTCGCTGCTGATCGGGGCCCGTTCGACAGATTTCACGGCGGGAGCCAGCGTATCTTTCGCGAGGGACCCGTCGGTCAACTTGATCCTGACGGGGGCGAAGGAGGTGACCTCCGGTGAGAGTACTCCTGATGCAGGCGCTACCAGCCGAACCGTCGAGCATCCTGCAGCGAACGCCAGCCTCGTAGAGACGCCCGGGACCGAGAAGCGCAACGTCGTCCTGATTCACCTGGAGTCCACCCGCGCACTGGCCACCACTCCCTACAACAGCGCTCTCGAAACCACGCCTTTTCTAGACGAGCTGGCCAAGAACAGCCTGCTCGCCGAGCGGGCTTACACCACCGTCCCGCATACTTCCAAGGCGAGCGTCTCGGTCAACTGTGGCATAGAACCCCGCCTCGTACAGCCAACCACCGAAGCGAACCCCGACGGCATCCCCGTCCCGTGCCTGGCCGACCTCTTGAAAGAGCAGGGGTATGGCACCGTATTCTTCCAGTCCTCTACTAAGGAGTTCGAGGACTTCGAGGGTCTCGTAATGAACTTCGGCTACGACGAGTACTACCCGCTTGAGACCATGAACACGGAGGGCTTGGAGAAGACGAACTACTTCGGCTACGAGGACGACATCATGCTGAAGCCCAGCGAGGAGTGGCTAAAAGAGCACGGGAACGAACCGTTCCTGGCCGAGTACCTTACGGGCACGGGGCACGACGACTACAGTTGTCTCTCCACCCGTTACGGGAGCGAGGTCTTCTCTGAGGATGAAGAGCTAAACCTCTACTTTAACTGCGTCCGCTACCAGGACATCTTCTTGGAGAACCTCTTCGACCAGTATAAGGAGCTGGGGCTTTACGAGAACACTATCTTCCTCATCTACGGCGACCACGGCGAGGCTTTCGGAGAGCACCGCCGGTTCCAGCACGACGACGTTATGTGGGAAGAGGGCCTTAAGGTGCCCTTCTTGATCCACGCGCCAGGATGGTTCGAAAACGGCGAGCGGGTCAAGGGGCTCTCGAACCTCACCGACATCCTACCCAGCGTGCTAGAGATGCTGGGCTACGAGGTAGAGGACGGGGAGTACCCGGGTTACTCGCTACTCAATTCGATTCCCAATGATCGCACCCTTATGTTCAGCTGTTTCCACGACAAAGCATGCTTGGCGAGCCTGACAGGAACGGAGAAGTACATCTACCACTACGGTAACCAGCCCGACGAGTTCTTTGACTTGGCGGAGGATCCTTTAGAGCAGAACAACCTGGCGGGCGAACGAGGCGAAGAGGTTGAGGAGCGGCGCGAAGCCCTCCTCGAGTGGCGTTCGAGCGTCAACGCCGCATACTAGTAGAAGACGTTATTCTTCAGCTTGTAGTACAGCCGGTAATACGTTGGCTCCAACCTGTACCAAGCGGCGGCGCGTGCCTTTTTGACCGGCAGGTCGAAGCAGCCTATAGAGTCCGAGATCTCCCCACCAAAGCCCTCCTTGAACTTGTAGACGCCCCAAAGGGAGCTGCTCTGGTCCAGGTCTACTGGCTTTGGCATGCCCACCATGTCATAGTGCACGAGGCCGCGCTCCTTAGCCCAGCGCATCACCTCCCACTGCAGAAGGTAGTTGGGCTTGAGGTTGCTCTTTTTATCGCTTGAGGCACCGTACATGTACCAGTACTTCTCGCCGAAGGTAAAGACGTACATGCCGGCTAAAGCTTCCCCTTCGTGTTCGGCGCAGAACAGATACCCCTGGCCCACGTCGTGCATCGCCCGCATCACGCCGTAGAGGTAATCGCGCGACCTTCTCAGGGCATAGTCTTCTTTTCGCTCCGACGTGGCCTTCATCCACTCGTAGAAAGTCTCGAAGCCTTCCTCGAACTCCGGTTCGATAACCTCGACACCCTTCCGCGCCGCGAGGCGGACGTTGTAGCGCGTCTTGCCCTTCATCCTCGCGAGCAGCTCTTCTTCGGTGGGTTCGAGGTCCACGACCAGGGTGGTCTTCAGGTTGAGGTCGTAGCGGGCTTTCCGAAAACCGATATCGTTCAGCAGGTCCTTCACGTTCTTCTCCTGCTCGAGGACTTCGGGTTCTATCTTTACGGTGTGCGCCCCTTCTCGCTCGGCGACAGCGACCACGCCCTCGAAGAAAACACGGACGGCCTCCTCATTCTCCCAGGGCAGCCAGGGACCTTTGGGGCAGTACACAAGGGCGCCGGGAATCGGAGCGGTGTTGTAGACGAGGAACTGCCCGAGCCCTACCACCTCACCATCCCTCTCGAGCACTAACCGGATGGGCCTCCAGCCCAAGCGCCGCTTGAACTCGCCCCACGCGTAGCTCTGCAGGACATGACCGCCGCCCGGCGAGTCCCGGAGCCAGCTATCCCACTCGGCCCGATCGAGGCCTCTGGTCTGCCTCGTCGCGTAGAGGGTGGCTCGCGCCGGCTCGTATACCTCTATGGTCGTGTATTCGCCGATGTTGGCTTTCACGGTTCTCCGCATCTCTTATCTCGTCCAGAAACTTCCTTCGCCATCGCCCACGGTGTACGACCAGTTGGCGATGTCATTGGCCATCTCGTGCGCCTTAGGTTCCGCGAATTTGACGAGCAGGCTGTTGCTTCTACCTTTGCGGTAAAAGAAGCCCATGCGCAGCAAATCGCTCGATCGGGGCGTGGTTGCGGACTCTCGGAACCTGTACCTGACGATCTGCGCCCCCGCCCTCCGGAAGTAACGGACCGACTCTCGCAGGAGCGCCCGCGCCACGTCGCGGCGCCCTGGGAGCGTCGTTAGGTCGAGTACGTAGCCGTCCTGTCCCGTTGAGGTCACCATGAGTACGGCGTAGCCGAGGAGGCTCTCCCCCTCCTTCACGCTCAGGATCGTCACTTGGTGCTGGGGAGAACCGGGGCCGTAACGCCAGCGCAAGAACGCCGAGTCCTTCTCCGGCACGCAGGGCACGCTCGACGCGACCTTCTCGAACAGCTCGTCGAAAGAAGCGTCGAACCCCTCCAGCTTCTCGACCCTTAGCCTGCTCCCGAAGACGCTGCCCAAAGCCTCGTCGGCCACCCAGAGACCTCCGTTCAGGAGTCCCTTTACCGGCTTAGGGATCGGGGCGCGCGGGCGCACCGGGGGTGGTGCGGCGTGCTCTTCCGCGTCCTGCGGCTCTGCCCCGGGGCGGCCCGCGTACCCGCGGGCCTTCACGGTCTTATCCTCGAGGTTCAGGAGCCTCCTCGCAGGCGTTGGGAGCGTTGGCACCGGGAGCCTCGAGACGTTCAAGAGTTTCGCCATGTACTGCATCTCCCCCGCCTCTTCGGCCCCCAGACGCGTCTCGACCGCTATGACCGACGGCAGCATGTCGATCGACACGCAATTCTGGACGGTGCGGAAGAACGCGCGCATCAGAGAGAGGGCCTGGAAGCCGTGCCGGGGGTGCACCATGTAGTCGCAGGGCGTGTGGGCGACAAAGCGCTGCCCACCGATCCGGTAGTACTGGGGCGTCGCCGCTAGGTGGCCGACCACTTGATCCCCATCTGCCACCGCGACCCAACGATGCAGCTCGTTCCCCAACGGATGACTCTCCAGCCAGCGGTAGGCGGAGGAGTAGAACTCGACGTCGCGGGTCTCGGGGAACTGGGGGTACGCCTGGATGCGCAGCCTCGCCACGCCGTCCTCGAGGAGAGGATCATCGAGAGGTCGTACCACTACCTTCATCATTCAAGTCCCGGAGCCTCCCCCCTCCGATAACTCCTGCCCCTTCCTTTGTGCCGCGCAACTTCTCGCTCTGGTAGGAGATTATTGCAGAAAACTTACGGAATTTTCACGAACTTTTTACTAAAGTTCGTGAAATCGCAAGCTCGTGCCACCGTTGGCGGCTTGCGCAGGCGTCTTGGAGGGAAGGATCCCGAGGAGAAAGCTCAAGGAACTCGGGCCGGGAGCGCACAGAGAAGAGGGAACTGCTTGATCGAGGGGCCGGTAGGTGCGGTTAAAGGCTAAACTCGCGGATCGAAACGTTCTCGTTTCGGTTGCTTTCCTGTTGGTCGTTCCTACGCTCGCCCATCTGCTGTTCTCCTGGAGGGGCTTCGCTCCCGTCGACGACGGGTTTACGCTCGCCTACGGTAGGCGCATCTTGGAGGGGCAAGTACCTCACCTCGACTTCATTATCATACGACCCTTCCTCTCTCCCTTAATCCACACACCCTTCGTTCTCTTCGGTGGCGACTATACCTTCTGGATATCTCGGTTTTTCGTGTGGTTCCAATTCGCATGTATCAGTTGGGCCTGGGTGTGTATCGTCAACCGCGCTTTCGACAACCCTTTCGACAACGCCATGAAGATCTTCATCGCGCTGACAAGCTTCGCTGCTTCGGTTCACTATTTCGTGCTCACGGCGTGGCACACGGTCGATGGTTTGTTCCTGTCGTCGATCGGAGCGTGGCTGCTCCTGACGCAGGAGCGCCCCAAGGGAAGGGTCATCGGCTATCTGTTGATCGCCGCTGCCTATCTGTGCAAGCAAAGCTTCCTGTTCGTAGCCCCGTTGGCCGTACTGCTCCTGGGCGATTGGCGGGAGAAGAAGTACTGGTTGACCATAGCTCTACCCGCGGCCGGTTACTGCGCTTTTCTGTTGGTTACGGGATCCTTCTCGGAAGCCGTCCTACAATTGGCTTCGCAGACGGGCATAGCATCCACGGGCGTAGGAAGTTACCTGAACTACGGGACCTTGCTCGGCGTGTTGGCGGGATATTGCTCGATGTTTCTGTTGAGCGTAGACGCCGTACCACTGCTGCGCGCCGAACGCGTAAGGATGTATATCGGAGCCTCGATACTGATAGTAGTAACGGCGGCTCTGGTAGCGATCGGGCTGTATCGGGGAAGCCTCGCTACCATATCTTTCGGCGTTTTCGGGACAGTACTCGGCGCGGTACTTCACCGTGTCTCGAAGGTGATGACGCGGGATGAAGGTAAGACGATCGTCGTACTAATGGCCTTATTACTGGCATGGAGCGCTTCGCTCTCGGTGGGGTACAACTTTCCTACCCTGTTGCTGGGACCCTTGTTCACGATATTGGTAGCGTTCGCGTACTCCGTGCGCGAGTCGCTCGGTCCTAAATTTCTTCGAACGGCGTTGGTCGTCGCGGGGATAGCGATTCTGTTGGGTTTTGGCATGTCCAGACCGTACTACATATATCGGGAGCAGCCATCCAGCGAGCTAACCGAGCCGTTAGACGGGGTTCTACCGGGTGGGCGTTTAATCTACACCAACCCAAATACTTATGAGTTTTTGGTCGATCTCAACAACGCCACGGATCTGGTTTCGGCAAGGGACAAGACGTATGCGATTATTCCGGACGTTCCCGGTTACTGGGTTCAATCGAGGCAGTTGAATCCTTTGCTCGTGGATTGGCCCCAACCCGTCGAGTTAGGTAACCAGCACTTGATCGACCGCGTCACGAACGACCTAGCGGCCCAAAGAGGAGAGGTAACCGTAATAGTCCAGAAAGTGCATGCTTTCTACTTGGCGGATGGGTCCGTACCGTTGGATGAGGATCAGTATGCGGTGGTGCAATACGTTCGCGCGAACTTCGAGAAAACCTACGAGACCGAGTTCTTCGAGCTTTATGAGTAGATCTGCACCCCAAGCCCTTGCTGGCCGTCGCTCTTAAGGTGGCTTTTGGCGTTCCCGCGATACCTAAACCCTCAACCCCCTCCGCCTTGCTGGTCGCGGGCGCCGAACCGCTCCCGCGCCATGACGAACACCTCCTGCGGGTCCCGAACCGTATCGTCGCCCCCGCCAGGCCCCTCGGTAGTCTCCGCCGCCCCGCCCCGTGGCTCTCCTCCCTGTTCCGGTGTTTCGGACTTGATCTCGGGTGTTTCTCGCGGCGGCTGCAGGCTAGCGGGTAGGACGCCTTCGTTCGCCGCTTCCCCTCGGGCTCTCGCAGCGCCATCCGCGCCGGCGACCTGGAACTCCAGACGCGGGCGCGTACCGAGGCGCTCTTCAAGGATCTCCTGCAAGGGCTTCGTCCTTTTGGGCTCTCCGGCGAGCTTCACGTAGATCGCCAGCTCCTCCGGGAAGGCGAGCCTCAAGGTTTCGCCGTCGAAGCCCTCCACCGTAGCCTCCTCGTACACCGCCGCCGCCGGGACCTGCCGCCGCCCCTTGAGCTCCTGCACAACCGAGGCCCAATCAAGGGCGAACCCCGAAGCTCTGGCATCCTCGCCGGCTTCTCCGACATTCTCCCCCACGGGGTCTTCTCCGGAGGGCTCCTCGTCCTCCTGCGACGTTTCGAGTGTTACGGGCGCCGCGGGCGTGGCCAGATCCTCGATCTCGGATGCCTCTTCCTCATGCGGTGGGGATACCGCGTTGCTAACAGCGCCGTTCGCGACGGCGTTCTCCAGCGCTTCGAGGCGTCCGAGGAGGGCGTCCACCGAGGGTTCGGCGTAGTCGCGGGCGAGCTTGAGGAAGGTGAGTTCGAGCTCCAACTTCGCGTCGACGCCGCGCTTGATGAGCGAGAGGGCGTCACCCAAAGCCTCGATCATGCGCACGACCTCCGCGGTGGGCACCCGTCCGGCCTGCTCCTCGAGGCCCGGCCTCTCTTCAGCCCCGATCTCGGCGAGCGCGACCTCGGGGGCGTGCGGCAGGAGCATGAGGCGCCGTAGATGCCCGACGAGCTCCCCGACGAACCGCGGGAGGTCCTTCCCCTCGTTCTGGAGTCCGTCCACGACGCGCAGGGCGTCCGCCGCTCGTCGCTCGTAGAGCGCATCCGCCGTCCTCAGGAGCACATCCGAGCCGACGCTTCCCAAAAACTCCCGAACGCCCGTCGCGGTGATGGGGCCCTCGGCGAACGAGGCGAGCTGGTCCAAAAGACCCTCGGCGTCCCGAAACGAGCCCCTTCCCTCCCTGGCGATGACGGTGAGCGCCTCCGGCTCGGCCTCTATCCCCTCGGCCTCGGCGATCT
This sequence comes from Actinomycetota bacterium, assembly GCA_030862075.1. Classification (GTDB taxonomy): domain Bacteria; phylum Actinomycetota; class Rubrobacteria; order Rubrobacterales; family Rubrobacteraceae; genus Rubrobacter_F. Next base: position 7,343 of record JALZEL010000129.1, read on the forward strand.
CGCGCAGCTTCTCCGCGAGCAGCGAGACCCCGGGCCTGCGGAAGTCGAAGCTCTGGCAGCGGCTTATGATCGTCGGCAAGACCTTGTGCTTCTCGGTCGTCGCGAGCACGAAGATCACGTGCTCGGGCGGCTCCTCGAGCATCTTGAGGAGCGCGTTGAACGCCTCGGTGGTGAGCATGTGGACCTCGTCGATGATGTAGACCTTCATCCGCCCCTGGGTAGGCGCGAGGTTTACCTTGTCCCTGAGGTCTCGGATCTCGTCTATCCCCCGGTTGGAAGCGGCGTCCATCTCTAGCACGTCCATCGAGAAGTTGTTGATGATCGCGCGGCAACTCTCGCACGTCCCGTCCGGCTCGGCGGTAGGCCCCTCCGCACAGTTCAAGCCCATCGCCAGAACCTTCGCCGTGCTCGTCTTCCCCGTCCCCCTGGGTCCAGAGAAGAGATAAGCGTGCGCCACGCGGTCGGTCTCTATGGCGCGCCTCAAAGTGCGCACCACTGGCTCTTGGCCGACGATGGCATCGAAGGTGCGGGGCCGCCACTTACGGTAGAGCGAGACGTGGCGCATCTAGGAGACGATGGTTCCTGAAGATCTCACACCGCTAAGTATAGCGGAGTCAACACCTACGAAAACAAGGAAATGCCGCGCACCCCGCCTTCGACGGACCCGGACCCGGCGAACTCCCGGCCGTCAGCTCCGGCTCGGCTACCCCGTAGCACATGGGGTTACCCGCTTAGTGCTGCTACCTCCCGGTCCTGACACGGTTCGCGGGGTCCCATTGCCCGGGACCGAACCATCAACGCTTTCGTCACCGGTTTC
>JALZEL010000136.1 GCA_030862075.1 Actinomycetota bacterium
CACAGTTGATGTCGAAGCCCACCCCGCCGGGGCTTACCACGCCTTCTTTCTCCGGATCGAACGCCGCAACCCCGCCTATGGGGAAGCCGTACCCCCAGTGGATGTCGGGCATGGTCAGGGCCGGCTCAACCACCCCGGGCAGCGTCGCCACGTTGCAGATCTGTTGCAGCGAAGCGTAGTCCTCGGACTTCAGGTCCTCGAGGATGCTCTCGGAGGCGTAGAACGTCGCGTCCACCCGCATCTTCCCTTCCTTGGGGATGCGGTATTTAAAGCCGGAGACGTGCTCGATGTTCATCGTTGCTCCTTCCAGGAGGGGCGACGTTCAAACGTCCAGGATCACCTGGGCCCGCCAGTCCTCGCCCTCCTTCGTCACGTCTAGCCTGTGGAAAGTCGCGCTCTTTATCTCGCCCTGCCACCCGTAGGCTTCGAGCTCCAAAGGAGCACCGGCCAGGCGCGCTTCGAGGGAGAAGCCTCCCTCGTCGGTCTCCTGGATCCGGGCATCCGCCCGCACCGGGACGAACCCATCGCCTTGGATCAGGAAAACCAGCTCGTTTATCCAGCGCACCAGTAGGGTCTCCAGGTCCGGAGCCGACAACCGCACCGAATCCTCGTCCTTCCCTTCCTCCGGCGGCTCCTCGAACACCGTCATGAGCAGTGCAAATCGGGCCGCGTCGAACAGAGCCTCGACGCTCGAGGCCCGTATCTCGAACCCTACGTCCGCGGTGTGGTCTAGCATCCGGATCATTGCTTCGTGCGCAGAGTGTGTCCCTGCTACCTTGGTTCTTGCCTCGTTCCGGTACCTCATACCCGCATTCAGAGCGCCGCTAACCCCGCTGCGCTCCCGGCTCTGGCTGCTCTTAACCTTTCGGGGCTACGGACCGTACCCTTCCTCGGGTTTATCGAGCGGGTCTTCGACCAGTTCGTCCGGGTCGAAGTGGTCGGGCTCCACGCGGTACGAGCCGCAGTTGGGGCACATGATCTGGTCTTCCTCGGGATCGACGGGGTTCGCGTTCGCCCGATGCTCAGAGAACACGGTCCCGCAAACCGAGCACACAAACTTCGTATCCGTCACGATTCCTCCCCCGTTATCTTCCGGGCCTGCTCGTACAAGATCTTATTACGTCCTAACCCGAGATCGAGCGTCCTTCTCTAGCGAGCAGCTCGCCCAGCCGTTGCAGCTTGTCGGCGATGGGCGTCCCGACGTCGCTTACAGCCACCCGCCGCACCTGCTCGCCGAGAGTCGTAAGCAGCGGCCCAGCGGCCGCGACGTCGATCTCGTCCGCCGAGAGGAGGCCCCTCAAGGCGCCGAGGTTTCCAGCGATAGGCTCGAGCTCAGGGTCGCCGCTCGCCTCCAGCTTCCGTTCCCAGGCCTCTATCTCCGCTACCGCCCGAGCGATCGTAAGTTGGACGACGCCGGCTCGCAGAACTGAGATGGTGGGGTCGAGGTCTTCGGGAACGATTCGGCCCGTCGCCGCTCGCGGAGCTTCGGACGGCGCTTCCTCGGGTGCAACACCGGCCGCCGACGCTACATCCTCTCCGGGCGAGATTCCGCCCTCCGGCGGGATATCGGGGGAAACCTTCGGTGCGGGCGGCACCTCGAGGATGCCGAGCAGCTCCTTTGCCCGCTCCGCCAGCTGCACCTGCGCCACCCTCGCGTCCCTAAAGAACGCGGCGAGCCTCTCGTCGCCCGCCGTCTCGGCGTCCAGGGCGTAGGTGTTGCACGTCTCCGCCTCTTGCAGGGCGTGGTAGAGCACGCTCACCAGGTTGTAGTGCTCGTCGCGGGTTCCGATAGTACGTCTTCCGCCGACGTCCATCTGTTCCTCCTCCCGATCGGGCCGACGTGCCCGTTCGGTATACCCGTGCCAGGGACCGCACAAACGGTTCACTACCCAGCCCGAAGGGCTTCCAGCTACGAGATCGCTTGCAGGTAGCAGAGGACAGTTCTCGTGCCGGTGCTCTCCGTAGGACTCACCACGTAGCCGCTGGCGTCGTCCTTGTCTTCTATGCGGAAGATTTTGCCCCGCAACTCCTCGGTGGGAACCGTCTCGCCCTCTTCGGTCACCATCTTTAGGCCGAGCTCCCTTATCTCCTCGT
>JALZEL010000142.1 GCA_030862075.1 Actinomycetota bacterium
GGACTTGACGCCGTGAAGCGTTTCCTGCTCGGCAGCGTCTCGACCAACACCTTGCGAGCGGTAGGCGGACCGGTCCTGATCGTCCCGCCGCCGAACGTAGCGAGATGAACGGGGCGCCGCACGGGACTAAGGGTTCAGAGGCGAACAGCCTCTCGCCCAAAATACTGCTCGCGACTGACGGGTCTGAGGACGCAGCTGTGGCCGCCCGGGCGGCAGCCGAAATCCACGTCAAGACCGGCTCGGAGCTACACGTTGCCACCATCGGGCCGCGCGGTGCTGGTGGGCCCCGTTACCCCGTGTCGGTTCTCCTGGCCCAGAAGTAGCTGACCCATCGCCCTCGCACCAGGAGGCCAACAAAGAAGCCCAAAGATTGTTGAACACTCAGGTAGAGTGGATCGAAACAGCCGGAGGCACCGTAGCACAAGCACATCTCAGGTCGGGAAGGGCGGATAAAGAAATCGTTGCCCTGGCCGAGGATGCTCACGTCTTGGCTAGTTCTCTTGTACGTCCTTTCGGTCATCTCGACGGACCGCGCTGCAACACGCACTCACCCCTGATGCCCGTCGACTGAGAGCTCGCCGAGCCTGCCAAGGGCGAGACCTTATCCACGGCGTACTCCTCGACGAGGCGGGCGAGGTGCTTGGAGTCTACGGTCTCGTACTCGATCAGCTCCTTAGAGAGCTTGTCGAGGAGGGTTCGGTTGCGCACGAGGAGGTCCTCGGCGGTATCATAGGACTCGTCGACAATCCGCCGGATCTCCTTGTCTATCTGGAAGGCGATCTCGTCGGAATAGTCGGGCTGGGCGTTGAAGTCCCGTCCCATAAAGACCTGCCCGTTGGCGTGCCCAAGAGCCATCGGCCCCAGCTTCTCGCTCATGCCGTAGCGGGTGACCATCTGCTTCGCGGTCTGCGTTACGCGTTCGAGGTCGTTCGAGGCGCCGGTGGTGATCTCGTCGAAGATCACACGCTCCGCCGCCCGCCCGCCGAGCATCATCGCCAGCTGCGCCATGAGCTGGCTGCGGCTCATCATAAAGCGGTCCTCGGTCGGCAAACTCATCGTCACTCCCAGAGCCTGGCCACGCGGGATTATGGTGATCTTGTGCACCGGGTCTGCCTCGGGGAGGAGTGCGCCCACGATGGCGTGCCCGGCCTCGTGGTAGGCGGTGATCTCCTTCTCCCTGTCGGAGATGAGCCTGGTCTTGCGCTCGGGGCCGGCGATGACCCGGTCTATGGCCTCCTCCATCTCGGACTGGTCTATCTGCTCCTTGTCGTGCCGCGCCGCCAGGAGCGCCGCCTCGTTGACGAGGTTCGCGAGGTCCGCGCCGGTGAAGCCGGGCGTGCTGCGGGCGAGGGTCTCTATGTTGATATCCGGGCCGAGCGGCTTGCCTCTCGTGTGAACCTGCAGGATCTTCTCCCGTCCAGGAAGGTCGGGCCTGTCGACCACGATCTGCCGGTCGAAGCGGCCGGGGCGCAGCAGTGCCGGGTCGAGGATGTCCGGGCGGTTGGTAGCGGCGATCATGATAATGCCGCCCTTCGCGTCGAAGCCATCCATCTCGACGAGGAGCTGGTTCAAAGTCTGCTCGCGCTCGTCGTGCCCGCCGCCCAGGCCCGCGCCGCGCTGCCTGCCGACCGCGTCGATCTCATCCATGAAGATGATGCACGGAGAGTTCTGCTTGGCCTGCTCGAAGAGGTCGCGCACGCGGGAGGCGCCCACGCCGACGAACATCTCCACGAAGTCCGATCCCGAGATGCTGAAGAACGGGACGCCTGCTTCGCCGGCCACGGCCCGCGCGAGCAGCGTCTTGCCGGTCCCGGGAGGGCCTACCAGCAGGGCGCCCTTCGGAATCCTCGCGCCGAGGCGCTGGAACTTCTGGGGGGACTCGAGGAACTCCTTGATCTCGGTGAGCTCCTGGACGGCCTCGTTGGCACCAGCGACGTCCGCGAAGGTAACCTTCGGGGAGTCCTTGGTCATGCGCCGGGCGCGGCTCTTGCCGAAGCTCATCACCCGGTTGCCGCTGCCCTGCATGCTGCTCATCAGGAAGAGGAAGAGCAGGAGGAAGATCAAGAGCGGCCCGATCGTGCCGAGCAAACCGAGCCAGAACCCGGTGTTCTGCGGGTCGGTGTAGAACGGTATCTCGGCGTCGTTGAAGACTTGGGCTATGTCGTACCCCTCGGGGTAGGGGTACTCAAACTTCTCGCCCTCGCTCTCGAGGTAGCCGGTAACGGTCTGGTCCTCGTCCTTGACCAGGAGCCGGTCGTTGTCGTTCACGTCACCCGCGATGTAGAAGGACCCGCTGTCCACGGCCTCCTGGAACTCCTGGGAGTTGAGTTCCTCGACGTTCGGGTTGCCGGCGCGGATAACGTTCGCCACCAACGCGACGAAGATTAGCAAGACGATGACGTAGAGCGCGCCGCCTCTTAGAAATCTGCCCAACTGCTCTTACCTCTCATACGCACTTTAAGGAACAACGAGATTATACTACCTGCTTCCCAGATCGAAGCGTTCGCCCCGACGGAAGTTATTTTGGCGCCCGGCCTCCGCCGAAGGCCTCTTCTTTGAGGACGCAGATGTCGGGGAGGTTGCGGTAGGCGCCCGCGTAGTCCAGCCCGTAGCCTACGACGAACTCGTCCGGTACCTCGAAGCCCAAGTACTTGATGTGGAGCTCCACCCTGCGGCGCGCTGGTTTGGTCACGAGCGCGCAGATTTCCAAGGAGGCCGGGTTGCGGGCCAGGAGCGAGCGTTTGAGGTAAGAGAGCGTGAGGCCAGTGTCTACGATGTCCTCGACGATCAGGACGTGCCTGCCCGTGATGTCTTCTTCAAGGTCCTTGAGGATACGCACGACCCCGCTGCTCGTAGTCCCCGACCCGTAAGAGCTTATGTCCATGAAGTCGATCTCGCACGGCAGGTCTATCTGTCGCATGAGGTCACCCATCACCACGACCGCCCCGCGCAGTACGCCGATCAAGAGCAGCTTCTCCCCGCGGTAGTCCTGGGTGATGCGGGCGCCTATCTCCCGGACCTTTTCCTGGATCTCCGCCTCGGTTATGAGCACCTCGGCCACGTCGGGCATCATGCTGGTCATCTTCACCGGGTCTTCTTCACCTCCAACCGTAGCGCCTTCTCTATCCCCGCGCCCACTTTGAACTCCTCGTCCGTCTCCCCGAGAAAGACCCAGGCCACCTTCCCCGAAGCGCCCACCACCACCGGCGTCCGGTGCCGGAGGTCTTTGGGTACCTTTCGGTCCATCATCGCCCGGAAGACCTTCTTCGTACCCCCGAGGCCCAATGGGCGAATAGTATCCCCCTCCCGCGCCATTCGCACCCGGTACGGTCCTCGAGAAGCGTCCAGGTACGCGACCTCCGGACGGGACGCGTCTTTCGTATCGAGACCCGGGACTTCTCGCACGTCCACGACCCAACCGTCGAAGCCTTGCTCGCCGACGAGGAGATCCTCCTCTCCCGAAGACGGTTCCGTTTCCCGGTAGAGGGCGAGCTCCTCGCCGAAGCGGACCGCGGCGATCACGCCCGCGGGCAGATGTAGCACCCCTGTGCCCTCCCGCCTCTCCTGAGCGAGCTTCAGAATGCCCTCGACGGCGGCGGAGCCGAGGTACGTCTCGCCCGGAGCCAGCGTTGCGTGCGCGCACCGCACCGCGTGGCGCCTCAAAGCTGACGGCATTCGCCTAAGATCGCCGAGCGGCACGACGACCTCTTCGCCCCGTTTGCGGACGATCCTCGCGACGAGATTTTCGAGGACTTCGAGGTCCTCGCGCAACAGGGATGCTCCACGGGCGATGGTGTCGCCAGCTCCGGGGTACAGCTCCTCCAGGATCGGCAAGACCTCCAGGCGCACACGGTTGCGGGCATACTTCGGGGTGAGGTTGCTCCTATCGGTGCGGTAGGGTTGGCCCAGGTGCTCAAGGTAGCTCAGGATGTCGCATCGGCGGTGACGGATCAAGGGCCGCACCACCCGCCCCCGTACCGGTGGGATCCCCGAGAGCCCCCGCAGCCCCGCCCCCCGGGCCAGGTTGAGCACGACCGTCTCGGCCACATCGTCGGCTGTGTGCCCGGTGGCGATGGCAGAGAGCCCCCGTTCGCCCGCGAGCTGCTCCGCGAAGTGGTACCGCTCCCGCCGGGCCTCCTCGTGCAGGTTCCCTTCC
>JALZEL010000150.1 GCA_030862075.1 Actinomycetota bacterium
ACCTGCGTACCCCCCGCTCGGCGATCGCTCTTACCTATTGGCAACTATGGACACTTGCCACCCCGTACATGCTCGTGTATATGGTCAGTTCGGCAACGCGCAAGATTTGTGGGAGGATTCGAAGCCCCGCCTCTACAGCGATCAGCGGCGCTAATGCGAGCCTAACCCTCTACTTCAGGTTCTATTGAAGCGGTTACGCAGCTTGGCGTCGAGCATAAGTAGACTGAAGTAGAGCATCGTTGATCTTGTGCCCGTCCCGCGAATGTGTGAAGTTGCCCCCGTGCAGCCCAGCGGCTCACCTAACCTACGACGAATGCGAAGCTCCAGGGGAGCGAAGGAGGTGTACACGTGCAGCGTTCATCCGAGCAGATCGTCCTCACGTGCGAAGAGTGCCAAGAGAAGCTGGTCCTTCCCGGCGCCGAAGAGGACTGGCACTCCAGAGGTGCCGTATTCGTGTGTGAATGTGGCCAGAAGCTCACCCTCGATTCCACCGCTAGCGCAAGAACGCTAGAACGCTTTTTGGGGTAGTTAGAGAGGAGGAGAGCATCCCGACGAGGTTCGGGAGCCCGGGGGAGGTCCCCCCGGCCGTGTTCGAGGGGCTAGAGGTCCCTCAGCAGTTAGAGCAGACGAGCATGCTAGATCACCAGGGGACCGCCTTGCGTGGAGGTTAGGCTGCTAATGTGTTCCACGTTGACTATAGGACCAGGAAAGACAAAATCAAGCTCGTGCCACAGTTGACCCCACCTGACCCCTACGCAGAGCCCGCTGGTCTTGTTAAGCCGATTCCGTTGACAATTTGGTTAGCCAGCCGGGGAGACGATGAACGATGTTACTTCGCAAGTTTCCCCTGCCGGGGTATAGGTTACCCCCCAACCTATGCCGACGTGCGGTGGAGCCGACGGGGATCGAACCCGTGACCTCCACGCTGCCAGCGTGGCGCTCTCCCGGCTGAGCTACGGCCCCAAAAGCTTGCAAAGTATAGCAAGGAAGGGTTTGGTGTCAACGGGCGCGGGAGGCCGGCGTTACCCCTCCCATCTCTCCTGGGGAGCGCCGCGCCAGAGGGATTCGAGGCGGTAGTAGTCGCGGGCTTCGTCGGTGAAGATGTGAACTACCACGTCGAGGAAATCCAGGCTGACCCAGGCCGAGCCCTCGTCGAAACGCCGCGAGCGGGGTCTGTATCCCCCGTCCCTCATCTTCTCCAAGACTTCCTCGACCACACGTCGCATCTGCCGCTCGGTCTCGGCGCTTGCCACCACGAAGTAGTCGGTGTAGGAGACGGCTTCTTTGAGGTCTATGATAACCACGTCCTTGGCGAACATGTCGGCCGCTGCCCGGGCCGCAGTCTTAGCCATGTGGAGGGTCAACTCGAGCTCGTCCCGGGCCTCGTCTACCTGGCCCCTGGCCGCGGACTCGTCGCGGTTCACGCTTCGTTCCCTTCAATCAAACGTCGCTCCGTTCCCTTGCTTTCTTCCGCCTTTTCCTGTACGCGCCATACAACCCTCTCTCGTAGATGATCTCGTACACCCCGTCCGGCACCAGGTACCGGATGCCCCTGCCCTCCACCAGCCTCCGCCGGATGCTCGTCGCCGAGATGTCGACTCGCGTGCACTCGACGGGTACGATCTTGTCGAAGTTCTCTAGCTCTTCTTCGAGGTGCTTCAGGTTGGAGATGTCGTAGCCGGGACGGGTGGCCGCGACCATCGCGGCCTCCTCCAGGAGTTTGTCGGGCTTTTTCCAGGAGAGGAGATTCGAAACCTCGTCGGCGCCGCTGACGAAGAACCACTCGTCCCCTTCGTGGCGCTCCTTAATGAGGGGCACCGTCTCGACGCTGTACATGGCCCTCCTTGATTCTATCTCCACGCTGTCTACGAGGAACTTGTCGTTGCCTCGAATAGCGGCCTCGACCATCCGCAGGCGGTCCTCGGTGCCGGCTTTGATGCTGGAGGCCGGCTTGTGTGGGGGGACGCCGCTGGGGACGAAGATCACGCGCGCGAGGCCCAAAACCTCGGCGACCTGCTCGGCGATGACCATGTGCCCTTGGTGGATGGGATCGAAAGTCCCACCGAAGATGCCCACTCTACTCATCGCGCCTCACTGGAAGTCGAACTCCGCCTCGCCGATGCGGACCTCGTCGCCAGGCTCCGCGCCGGCCCGCTTGAGCGCCGCCACCACGCCCTTCCTCTCCAGCTCCCGCTGGAAGTTCGCCACGCCCTCGGGGCTGTCCCAGTCCGTACGGAGCGCGAGACGCTCGACGTTCTCGCCAGTGACCTCGTATGCGCCTTCCCCGACTTTCTCAACGCGCAACCCTCTCCACATCGGCCGGAAGGTGCGGTGCTCCCCGGCTCTGTTGGCCTCGACGCGTTCCCGTTCGCCCAACTCCCGGAGCTGCTCTTCGAGAAGATCCCGCAACGCTTTCACGCCCTCGCCGGTGAGTGCCGAGACCTGAGGGGAGCCGGGGAACGTGTCCCGCAGGTACCCTCGTAGCTCGTTGTCGAGCACGTCCACCTTGTTGAGGACCACGATCGTCGGCTTGTTCGAGAGCCCGGCGGCGTGGAGCTCGGCCCGCAAAGTAGCCTCCGACCCCTCGGGGTCTTCCGCGGCGTCGAGGACGAGCACGAGGAGGCGTGCCCGCGCCACGTGCCTCAAGAAACGGTTCCCGAGCCCCCGGCCCTCGCTGGCGCCGGAGATCAGACCGGGAATGTCCGCGACGACGAACGGCTCCCGGTAGGTCTTCTCGTCAACGACGCCGAGGCCGGGGGTGAGGGTCGTGAAAGGGTAGTTGCCGACCTTCGGCCGGGCGGCGCTCAAAGAAGCGAGCAACGAGGACTTGCCGGCGTTTGGCAATCCGACGAGCCCCACGTCCGAGAGGACCCGGAGCTCGAGACGGACCTCCCTCTCCTCGCCGGGGAGCCCCTTCTCCCTGAAGGCCGGGGACTGCCGGGTCGAGGTCGTAAACGAGGCGTTGCCGCGTCCGCCCTGGCCGCCTTTCGCCGCGACGAACTCGGCACCCGGCTCCGAGAGGTCGGCGAGCAGGCCGTCCTCGTCGTGGACGAGGGTGCCGACGGGGACTTCCACGATCACGTCGGCCCCCCTCTCGCCGGCGCGATTGTCGCCGGAGCCGTGGCGGCCACGGTCCGCCTCGATCAGGTTACGGTGGGCGTAGGGTTCAAGGGTCGAGAGATCCTGGGTGGCGCGGAAGATCACCGACCCCCCGTCGCCGCCGCGGCCGCCGTCCGGGCCGCCGCGCGGCTTGTACTTCTCGCGGTTGAAGGAGACGCTGCCGTCGCCGCCGCGCCCCGCGCGGACGATGAGGCGGGCTTCATCGACGAACTGCAACGGGGCTAAAAACCCCTCAAAGGTGCGGCGTTCAGACCGTGATTCCTATCGGAGTCCCGTCCGGAGCAACCTCGTCGGGCTCGACGATGTGTGCGACGCTCCTGCCGCGAGACTTGGCGAACTTCACCCGTCCCGAGACCTTGGCGAAGAGCGTGTCGTCGGAGCCCTTACCGACGTTCAGGCCCGGGTGGACCTTCGTGCCGCGCTGCCTGACGATGATGCTTCCCGCGCTGACGAGCTGGCCGCCGTAGGACTTTACGCCGAGCCTCTTGCCCGCGGTGTCGCGGCCGTTCTTCGAAGAGCCGCCGCCTTTTTTGTGAGCCATATCCTATACCTCCAGAACCTTGATCCGGGTCCGCGCCTGGCGGTGCCCGGTCTTCTTCCTGCTGTTCTTCTTAGGCCTGTACTTGTAGACGTGGATCTTCTCGCCCTTGAGGTGCTCGAGGATCTCCACCCTGGCCGTCTTCTCTCCGAGGTCGAAGTCGTCCCCGTCGGCCGCGAACGCGACCGGAACCTCTAAAGAATCCCCGACCTCGCCCGACAGGTGGTCCACGACCAGTTCTTCGTCTTTGCCGGCCCGGTACTGCTTACCGCCGACCTTTATCACCGCAAACATAAGACCACGCTCCTAAGCTCTTTGTAAGCCGGGGGTCACGCCCGAGGAGGAATCGGCGCGCCGCAACTCTCTGGCAGCACAGTATACCCGCCGAAGCTCCTCCCGACCAGTGACGCTCCCGGTCGACCATCAGGCGTTCAACTCTTTGTAACCCTCCGATTTCGAACGCATGGCGATGCTCTGCAACAACCCCAAAGAGATCACGCTCACCACCAAACTGCTTCGGCCGTAGCTGATGAACGGCAGCGGGATGCCGGTGACCGGCATTATTCCCATCGCCATCCCGACGTTCACGAACACGTGGAAGAGGAAGATGGTGGCGACGCCAACGGCGATCAGGACGCCGAAGCGGTCCTTCGACATGGTCGCCACGCGCAGGATCCTCCAGACGAGGACGAAGAACAGCCCCAAGAGCAGGAGACCGCCGACGAAACCCGTCCTCTCGGCCAGGTTGGAGAAGATGAAGTCGGTGTGGTCCTCGGGTAGGAAGCCCAAGTTGGCGAGCGTCGTAGCGTCGAGGCCCTTACCAGTGAGGCCGCCGGACCCTATGGCTACCTTGGACTGGGCTACTTGATAGCCTTCCTCGGTGGTCGCCACGGGGTCGAGGAAAGCCGTCAGGCGCGCGACCTGGTAATCTTCGAGGACCCCCATCCACAGCGCGAGCCCGGCGAGGATGCCCCCCGACGCCACGAGGGCCCCGATCTGGTAGAGCTTCGCGCCGCCGATGAAGGCCATAGCGAAGAAGATGGCCCCGAACACGAGCGTGGTACCGAGGTCGGGCTGGGCGAAGACGAGGAGAGCCGGCAGGGAAATAATGCCCAAGGACTTGAGGAAGGTCTTGTTGTCGCTGATGCGGTTATTGGCCAAGTACCCGGCTAGGACCACGACCACGAGGAGCTTGGCGAACTCAGAGGGTTGGATCTGCACGGGCCCTATGTCGATCCAGCGCTGCGCGCCCTTGACAGCCGCGCCCGTGACCATCACCGTCAGGAGCATGACGACAGCGAGGCCGTAAATGATGGGCAGGTACTGCTTGAGTCGCCGGTAGTCCACGAGGACCAGCGGTACCGCCCCTATGAGCCCCACGACGAACCCCAAAGCCTGGTTCAGCGCATAGGCTTCCCCGTCGTCGGAGCCCGCGACGTACACCGCGAGGATGCCGAAACCCGTAAGCGCGAGCCCGGTCACGAGCAGTAGCGGGTCCATCAACCTGAGCCACCCGAAGGGGCCCATCTCGCGGTCAACCTTGCTCCTGCTCAGATCCAACGCTCTTCCTTCGTGGTTATCAGCCTCAGCAACCGGTCGCCCACAAAGTATGCCAGAACGGCATTCAGCAGCACGTCGGGTACCACGCCGCCTAACAGGTAGTTCACTACGGGCGGGCCCTCTTGCCCGGCGAGCACGGGGGCGATCAGGCTCAAGAGATCGTATGCTACCACGGCGACCGCGACCGCTCGAGCCAGGAAGACGCCCGTCTCGCCCTTCCGGCGAGTGGTCCCGATCCGTATCGAGATCGCCGCGGCGAGGACACCCCCCAGGGCCGCCATCCCGAAGTGCCCGCCGCCGAGGGCGTCGGTGAGGACGCCGCCGAAGAAGCCCAAAAGCAGCGCCTGAAGATCGCGCAAACCCATTACCGCGGCGACCACGCCGATGACCAGGATCCTCGGTCCGATCCACCCGAAGGTTAAGAGCGGCGACAGGGTGGTCTCCAAGAGCGCCGCGAGCGCCACGAGGAGCGCCGCTCGGACTATATGGCTCCCTCCCCCTCCCGACAAGACGTTACCGACTACCAACCGACGATCACCCGCACCTCCTGGAGGTCGTCGGCCTGGACGGTGGGCGCGACGACTATCTTCATGTACTGCTCTATGTCCTGCGAGATCGCCGACTCGACCGTCCCGACGAGGAGCCCCGGCGGGAAGATAAGCTCCCTATTGCCGGCGCGGCCGCTCGTGACCACGAAGTCCCCCTGCACGGCCCCGGCGTCCAGGTCCACGTAGTCCACCCCAAGGTAGCCCTCCCAGCTGGTCCTGAGGAGCCCCTCCCCGTGGGATTCCTCCTCCGAGGGGCCGCCACCAGCCGAGGTGGTCTCCTCCGATTCGTCCTCCGAACCCTCTGGTGGCACGATCCGGACGCCGGCAGCGAAGCTCTGGTCGGTGATGAGGAGGACCTCGGCGGTGTTGGGGGTGACCCGGCTTGTGGTGCGCCCGACCAGGGCGTTGTTCCCCACGACGACTGGCTGCTCGGGTCCTACGCCGTCGTTGGTGCCGACGTTTATCACCACCCGATCGGTGAGCTGCCCGCCGACGGGTTGGATGACCCGTGCGAGCGGCCCGTACTCGAAGGTCGGCTGCTCTCCCTGCAGGAGACTGCGCAGCCGTTCGTTCTCCTGCCTCAGGCGAGCGGCGTCCGCGGCGCCTTCCTCGTACTCCAGCGCCTTCTCCTCGAGCTCTTTCTTCTTCTCGCTCGTGTCCACGGCCCCCTCGATCCTCTCGCTTGCCGCCGAAAAGGGCGAAGTGGCCAGGTTCAGCAGCCCCCGCACCGGCCTCAAGACCTCCGAAGCACCGAGCTGGATGGTGTGCAGGGGCCCGGAGTCGCCCTCTCTCACGTAGATCGTGAACAGGGCAAGGCTCGCCACGCAGAGGATAACGAGGGCCGCGAGGCCGCTCACGGCGCTGGGCTTCTTGCTCCCCAAGGCTGTCCTAGGCGGAAGAGAGGGCGCTGCGGTAGTACTCGATCTCCTCGAGGCAGCGGCCACTGCCGATGGCGACGCACATCATGGGGTCGTCCGCTATGTGCACCGGGATACCCGTCTCCCGCCTCAGGCGCTCGTCGAAGAGCCTGAGCAAGGCGCCGCCGCCCGCCAAGACCATGCCCCGATCCATGATGTCTGAGGCGAGCTCCGGTGGTGTGCGGTCCAGGGTGTCACGTACCGCCGTCACGACCGCGTCCACGGGTATGCTGATCGCCTCCCGGATCTCCTCGCTCGTTATGACGATCGTTTTGGGGAGGCCCGTGATGAGGTCCCGGCCCCTTATCTCCGCCGACTCCTCGTCGTCCAAACGGAAGGCGCTCCCGAGCTCGATCTTCAGCTGCTCGGAGGTCTGGTTCCCAATTGCAAGCTTGTACTCCTTTTGGATATAAAGCGAGATGGCGTCGTCTATGTCGTCGCCGGCGATCCTGATGGACGACTTGGTCACGATCCCGCCCATAGAGATCACCGCGACCTCGCTCGTACCGCCGCCGACGTCCACGATCATAGACCCCTGGGCCTCGTTGACCGGCAGCCCGGCACCGATCGCCGCCGCCAGGGGCTCCTCTATGGTATACGCCTGCCGCGCCCCCGCGGACTCCGTCGCCTCCTTGACCGCTCGAAGCTCGACGCCCGTCACCCCGCTGGGCACACACACGACGACCCTCGGCCCGATCAGAGACTTCAAAAGCCTGCGTCGCGGCTGCGCTCTGCGGATAAAGTACGAGAGCATCTTCTCCGTGACCTCGAAGTCCGCTATGACCCCGTCCTTCAACGGACGCATGGCCACTATGTTGCCGGGCGTGCGCCCAAGCATCCTCTTCGCGGCACCCCCCACGGCAACGACTTTGTCGGACTTGTTGTCTATGGCGACTACCGAGGGCTCCGAGAGAACGATCCCGTTCCCTTTGACGAATACCAACGTGTTCGCCGTCCCGAGGTCTATAGCAACGTCCCTACCGAACATCCCTCCAAACATCTTTAACCCCGTCCGTTCAATCGTGACGCTCCAACCCTCTGGCTAGAGCATCCCGTGTTCCTTCATACTGTAGTAACTGTCGCCCACGATAACGTGATCCAACACCTCTATACCCAGGATCTCGGCAGACTCCTTGAGCCTCTTCGTGACCTCGCGGTCCTCCCGGCTAGGCTCGACCTCGCCGCTGGGATGGTTGTGCGCCAGGATCACGCTCGCGGCGCTCGCCCGGATGGCCGGCTTGAAGACCTCCCGGGGATGGACGAGGGAGGCGGAGAGCGTGCCTACGGAGACCAAGGGAGTATCTGTGACCTCATTTTTGGTGTTCAAGAGCACGACGACAAAGTTCTCCCGGTCGAGGTTGGCGATGCGCCCCCTCAGTAACCTGTCCACGTCCGCGGGCGATGATATCACGGGCCGTCCCGGGTTGCGAACCTGCCCGATCCTACGCCCGAGCTCAAGCGCCGCCAGTATGATGCAGGCCTTCGCTTCCCCGATGCCATTGACTTCTGTGAGCTCGTGTACGGAGGTGCAAGTTCCGATTCACAAATACTGAGACTATCCCCTAATACACCGCTAAGCTTAATGGACCCGTCCTGGCTCACGCTACCCTTAAGCCTGAGCATTTTATAAAGCTGGTGACGCTCCTCAGAGGTGAGGGCGTCCAAGGCTTCCGGCGTGAGGGCGACGTAGTAGTCCAACAGAGCTTCCTTATCCCTTTCGAATTCCTCTATAGATTCCTGCTGGTTCTTAAGGTTTCGGAGCTCCCGTTCCGCGGTTTTGCGTGTCTCCTCCAGTATTTCGAGCGCCGCACCCAATTCGTCTAGGCTCATGTAGCCCTTGGCTGCCTGCTCCTGGTAGCCGCGCCGCATCCGTTCCGCCTCGGCTAGTTTCTCGGACCACAGCCTCGCTTCCTTGTGGGGGTCTCGCCGGCGCATTTCGCGGCGCTCCAGCTCAATCATACGGTCGAGGTCAGCACGCAGTTGTTCGGGATCCTTGAGGATGCTAGACACCACGCTCCACACTGCGGACTCCATCTTTTCTGCCGAATGGTGCTTGGAGTGGGAGCAAGACTCTTTCCCGTACTGGCGACGTTTAGAGCAATTATAGTAGTAGTAGCCGCGCCTTTTCAGGGCCTTCGCCACCATAGTGTTTGCCGTCATTCTCCATCCGCACTCGTCACAGGTGAGGATGCCGCCAGTAAGCTCCCAAAAGCGGTCGGAGGCAGAGGAAGGCGCCTTGTTGTCCTTTATGGCCTCCCTTGCGGCTTCCACCAGCTCGCGCGGGATTCCTGCGTCAGGCACGGGCACAGCTATCCACTCTTCAGGTTTGTTCGGCGTGACATGCACGACCTTGTTTTCGTCCGGCGTTCGCTCGTAGCGCGCACGGTTGTACCACTGCACCCCGTAACGCTTGTCCGGGTCTAAGGTTGCCGCCACTTCCGCTGACACCATAGCTTTGATCTCTTCGTAGGCGTGGGCTTTGTAGACGTCGTTCTCGATTATGAGTCTAATGCCCCTGTGTCGCCAATGGCTGGCCACGGGCGGCTTACCTTCTCGCTCAGCCAAAGCCGCGGCTGGTGTAGGCACGCCATCTCGCTGCAGGGTTTTCGTGACCTGGTATAGGGACCTACCTTCGGCACCTACCATACGAAACACCGCCCTAACCGCTCGCATGCGGTCCTCATGCACCCGGTAATTGCCTATCTCGGGGTCATAGGAGAATCCGTACGGTACGAACCTGCTGGGGACAACCTTGCCCTGCCTGGCGCGGCCCCTCT
>JALZEL010000167.1 GCA_030862075.1 Actinomycetota bacterium
GGTCAAGTCCGGCGGCGGAGCGGGCGGCCATAACGGCCTGCGCTCTATCATTCAGCACCTGGGGGCGGACTTCGTGCGGGTGCGCATCGGCATCGGGCGTCCGCCGATCGGAGTGACCGTCACCGACTACGTGCTCAGCCGCATGGACTCGAAGATCAAGGAGGCCGTGTCGCTCGCCGCCGATGCGGTCGAGACCGTGATCGAGTATGGACCCGAAGCCGCGATGAACCGGTTCAACGTTCAGGCTTGAAGATCCGAAGGGAAGGTTACGCGCTGGACTATGGCGTTTGACGGAGTATGCGCCCTTGCTGGGGCTTCTCGTCGCCGACCCGTGGGCAGAAAGCGGGCCCTGGCGAGGGCTTTGTACACCGGGGCTGTCTCTCTGGCATGGGAGGCGGATGTCGGCGAGGTCCGCGCCCGGTCGAACCTTTACGGTAACTATCCGTGCAAGGTCGGGTATACCTGGGGGAGAGGCGAATGGCGTGTGGATGCGGCACTTGCCTTCGAGGACTGGGGCGCGCTTTCGGCGGACGGTTGGCCCGGGATACTCGCCCTGCTGGGTATCGTAGCGACACCGTTCTTCCGGGCTTTCCGTCCCTGAAAATTCCAACCTCGGGCGAAACCTTTTGATTTTCCCGGTTGTTATAGGTAGTGTGGAGACGGAAGCGCGGCACTCGGAGAAGGAACTGGGATGGGACTCGCTCGCGGCGCGTCTGGCGGACGGCGATCCAGGGGCGTCCCGAGAGATAGTCGAGCGTCACTACGCCGGGCTGTACCGCTACGCCTTCGCCATGCTGCGCGACGGCCCAGCTGCCGAAGACGCGGTGCACGACGCCTTCGAACGTGCCTTTCGGGCGCTGGGGCGCTACCCGGAGAAACGCATCCGGAGTATGATGCTGCGTCCCTGGCTGTACCGTATCACCCTGAACGTGGTGCGCAACCGGGTCCGGCGGAGGCGCGAGGTAACGGTCGGGAACGTCTCCGCCTTATCCTCAGAGGCGAAGGCGGACGAGGGAGTCGCGGACCGGATTGCGTTGCTGGCGGCGCTCCGGCAGTTGCCGGAGAGGCAGAAGATGGCGGTGGCACTCCGTTATCTTCAGGACCTGCCGTACGCCGAGATCTCGGCGGTGACGGGATGGCCGGAGGGTACGGCGAAGACGCTGGTACATCGTGGCGTTGGACGTCTCAGGGAGTTTATGGGCGTCGATGATTCGAAGGATGGTGTTCCGTAGGATGAACGAACCAGAAGAGCGCGTGGCCGCGCTGCTGCGGGTGGCGGGGGAGTGCATCGATTCGCGCCGGGACTTTGCGCCGCTTGTGGAGCGCGTGCTAGAGAGCGCGACCGACTCGTTCTTTAGTGTAGGTTCGCCGCTCGGAAGGGTCTTCGTGGCGGCGGGGCCGGAGGGCGTGAGATATCTGGCTCCCGCCTCCTCGCCTGAAGAGTTCGTGCGGAGCTATCGCGGACGTTTCGGGAGGGTCCTCTCCGATGCCTTGGGAAGCGAGATGAAGGAGCTGGCCGGGCACGTCGAGGGGGCCTTAGCCGGGGAACGAGCGGACGTGCCCCTGGACTTTTCGGAGACGACCCCTTTCCAGCGGCGCGTCTTGGAGATCGTGAAAGGCATACCCCATGGCGAGGCGCGCCCGTACGCCTGGGTAGCGCGCGAGGCCGGTTCCCCCGATGCCTCCAGGGCCGTCGGCAACGTCATGGCGAACAATCCTGTCCCGCTCTTGGTGCCGTGTCACCGCGTGGTCAAGAACGACGGCCGAACGGGCAGCTACGCCTTCGGCGCGGGCGAGAAAGAAAGGCTCCTGGAGCAGGAAGGCGTCTCGCCGGAAGAATTACTCAGGTCTCCCTACGTTGGGACGCCGACGACGGGGACAGTGTGCCATGCCACCTGCCGCAACGCGCGCAGGATCCACCCGGAGAATCGGTGCCCGTTCCGCAGCGTGGCACAGGCGGTGACCGCGGGGTTCAGGCCGTGCAGAGTGTGCCGGCCGGTCGTGGCGGCGTGAAGGTAAGCGAAGGCGACCGTCCAGAAGATTTCTTCGGGGCGGAAGAAGCGGCGAGGGCGTGAAGCCGGGAGATCTGGGTACACTGGTTCTCCTCGGGGCGCTGTGGGGCGGTTCTTACCTCTTCATCGGCGTCGCGGTTTCGGCCCTGAGACCTGCCCTGTTGATGGACCCTCGGGTACTTTTGGCGGCCGTGGTCCTTGCTCTTTATGCGGTCACCATGGGCCGCCTCCCGGCACTCCGGTCGCGATGGAAGGAGTTCCTGGTCCTCGGGGGCCTGAATGCTGCCGCTGCTTTCACGCTCATAGCCACCTCGCAGCTCAACCTGACGGCTTCGCTCGCGACCATCCTGAACTCGACCACGCCGCTTTTCGCCGCTGTGGTGGCTGCCGGGTGGATAGGCTAAGCGTTGACGGCGAGGAAGGTGATCGGGCTGGTCATGGCCATGGTCGGGGTCGCGGTGCTCGTGGGGTTGGACCCCATCCCCCTGAGCGGGGTCGTGCTGCTGTCGGTCGGGGCCTCGCTATTGGCCGCCCTCTGCTACGCCTTGGCCGGGGTCTACGCCAAACGGATGTTCTCGGATGTACCGGCCCTGGCCTTAGGTATAGGCCGGCAGGCGGGGACGGCGATCCTGTACCCCTGGCCGCCGCCAGCCTACCCGGAGAGACAGCGTCCCTCACGGTCGTGCTCTCCGTGCTGGGATTGGCTTTGCTCTCGACGGCGGACGCCTACCTGCTCTACTTCCGCCTCATCGCCAACGTCGGGCCCACGAAGACCCTAAGCGTGACGTTTTATGGTGCCTATCTTCGCTGTGCTGTTCGGCGTTCTACTCCTGAACGAGCCCGTAGGAGTCGGGACGTTCGTCGAGATGGGGACCATACTCTCCAGCGTCGCGCTGGTTACGGGGCTCGTTTGGGAAAGGGCAAGAGGAGGAGAGGGAAGCATGAAGAAGACGAGATGTAAGAGGGCCTTGAGAAGCGTCGAGGGCCCAGGCAGCCTACCAGCGGGAGGCTGGCGCCGAGTACTGGCCCTGTGGGGCTTTACGCCCGTTCCGTTCTTCAGGGCTTTCGATGCTCGGGATGGTTAGCGGGGGTAGAGGATCATCTGCGTGCAGCGGAAGAGGGCGATCTTTTTGCCCGACTCTTCGTCGGCGACGGTCGCGTCCCACACCTGCGTCGCGCGACCGCCGTGGATGAGTTCGGCCTCGCACTTGATCGTGCCCTCGCGCTTGGTGCCGAGGAAGTTGCTCTTCAGCTCGACGGTGGTGAAGCCTGAGGCGTCCTCGGGGAGGTTGACGAAGCAGCCGTAGCCGCAAGAGGTGTCGGCGAGCGCAACGATCGTGGCGGCGTGCAGGTAGCCGTTGGGGGCCATCAGCTCCTCACGGAGTTCTAGCCGGCTCCTGAGCCGACCCTCCGTTGTCTCCAAGATCTCGATCCCGATCAAGCCCGGCAGCGTCCCATTTCCCCGATCGTTCAACTCCTCCAATAGCGACATCTCAAGAACCTCCTGCGCGTGTATGGGTGCCGCTAATTCTCCCAGAGTCGCGACGCAGAATCTCCGTGGCAGCCACGTCGGTGTACGGACACACTCTAAAAGAGGGATAAGAGCGTTAGAATCTGCCAGTGCTCGATAAAGCGACGAAGAATTTGCGAGCGCCCCGGAGGGTAAGGGCGTATCTTGCAGCCAACGCTGGGGGTAAGGTGCTACTCCTCGCCGGAAGCGAGGAGGCCGCCGAACGCTACGCGAAAGATGCCCAATGCTTCACGGACGAACCCGTTGTTTACCTCCCCTCGCGTGGTGTTCTCTATGGCGATGTCTTCGGCCCACCAGCGGTACGCGTCGGGGAGCGCCAGCGTGCTCTCAACTCCCTCTCCAGTGCCCGGATAGTGGTCGCGGGTCCCCTTGCGATAAGGGAGAGGACGCCGTTCTACGAGCCCATGCGCCTCGAGGACGGGACCGAGTTCGCGCTGGACGATTGCCTCTCGCGGCTGGTGGAGTTGGGCTATGAAAGGGTGGACAGGATCAGCCGCCACGGGGAGTTCGCGGTGCGCGGTGGGATCGTGGACGTCTTCCCGAGCACCCGCCGCTCGCCGGTGCGCGTCGAGTGGTGGGGCGACGAGGTCGAGAGCGTCAGGGCCGTCTCCCTGGCGACCCAAAGGGTTGTGCGGGAGCTCGAATGCGTCGCGGTCTATGCTGCCAGGGAGGGGGATCTTGCGGCTTTAGCCGCAGGCAGCGAAGAGGACTTGCCGGAGGAGGCGCGCCGGGGCGTGCGCGTGCCGGGATTGGACCGTTTGCTCGTCGTCCTGAACCCCGTCCCGGTTAGGGACTTTTTGCCGCAAGGGATCGAAGCGTGGGCGGAGGAGCCCGGGGAAGACCT
Source organism: Actinomycetota bacterium (assembly GCA_030862075.1). Lineage (GTDB taxonomy): Bacteria > Actinomycetota > Rubrobacteria > Rubrobacterales > Rubrobacteraceae > Rubrobacter_F. The sequence goes on from JALZEL010000167.1 coordinate 4,388, forward strand.
CGGGGACGCCGAGGAGATTGTCCGGGAGCTCTACGAAGATCCCCCGGAACCCGACCTTCGTTTCGTCTCGACTGCTGATGGAGAGGGCGTGGAGTCCGTCTCGGCACCGCCGGTGGTGACACACGCGAACACGATCCGGGAAGCGGGCCGGAGACTAGAGGCGCTCGTGGACGAGGGTTTGCGAGTCTTCGTGGCCTGTTCTTCGGTGGGCGAGGCCAAGCGGACGGCCTACGCGTTCGGCGAGATCGGACGCGAGGTGAGGAAGGCCGGCGTCGTGGACGCCTCGCTCGCGCCCGGCATCTATGCGGTGCCGGGGGAGGTCGAGGAGGGGTTCTCCTATCCGGCCGGGGGTATAGCGGTAGTCCGACGGGACACTCTCTTCGGCCGCAAGCATGCGCGGGGTACGAGGACGAGGTCCCCTTCGGTCTCCTCTTTCGCGGACCTCAAAACCGGGGACCTAGTGGTACACCAGAGGCAGGGCATCGGACGTTTCGAGGGGTTGGTCTCCAAGGAGGTCCTGGGCGCGACCCGGGACTACATGCAGGTCAGCTACCGCGACGGGGACACGCTCTTTGTGCCCTACGAGCAGATGGAGCTTCTGCACAAGTACGTCGGCGGCGAGATCGCGCGCCTCGACAGGCTCGGCGGCTCCTCGTGGGCGACAGTCACGGACAGGGTACGCAGGAGGGTAAAAGCCCTCGCTGGAGAGCTCCTGCGGGTGCAGGCCGCGAGGGCGGCCTCCGAGGGGTTCGCCTTTCCCGAAGACTCCGAGTGGGAGATGGAGCTCGAGGAGAGCTTCCCGTACCAGGAGACCCCGGACCAGGCGGCGGCGATCGCCGCCGTCAAGACGGACATGCAGAGCCCCAGGCCGATGGACCGTCTGGTGTGCGGGGACGTGGGCTTCGGAAAGACCGAGGTGGCGGTGCGGGCCGCCTTCAAGGCGGCACTGTCCGGAAAGCAGGTCATGATACTCGCGCCGACGACCATCCTCGTCCAGCAGCATTTCAGGACTTTCAGAGAGCGGTTGGGGAGGTTCGCGGTGAGAGTCGAGAGCCTCAGTCGCTTCTCGACCGCCGCAGAGAGGAAGCGTATTTTGAGGGACTTCGCCTCGGGCGAGGTGGACGTGCTCATAGGGACGCACGCGCTTTTGGGTGCGGAGGTCAGGCCGAAGGATCTGGGGCTCGTGATCGTGGACGAGGAGCAGCGCTTCGGCGTTCGGCACAAGGAACGCCTCAAGGAGTTCAAGGCCTCCGTGGACGTCTTCACGCTCACCGCGACGCCGATACCGCGCACTATGCAGATGGGACTGGCGGCCCTGCGAGACATCAGCGTCATCGAGACTCCTCCGGTCGGGAGGCGGAGCATCCTCACGCACGTGGGGCCCTACGACGAGGACCTCGTAAAGAGGGCGATCGAGAAAGAGGTCCGGCGAGGGGGGCAGGTCTTCTACGTCCACAACCGGGTCGAGAACATAGACGAGGTCTCGGAGAGGCTGCGAGCGATCGTGCCCGACGCGCGGTTCGTGGCGGCGCACGGCCAGTTGCCCGAGCGGGCTCTGGAGGACGTGATGCGCAGGTTCCTCGACGGGGAGGTCGACGTCCTGGTGACGACGACCATCGTCGAGAGCGGGCTGGACATCTCTACAGCGAATACCCTCGTCGTAGACCGGGCTGACGCGATGGGCCTCGCGCAGCTCTACCAGCTCCGCGGCAGGATCGGCCGCTCGACCGAGCAGGCCTATGCTTATCTCTTCGCTCCTCTCGGCGCTACGCCCGAGTCCCAAAAGCGCCTCGAAGCCTTGATGGACTTCACGGAGCTCGGGAGCGGGTTCGCGATCGCGATGCGCGACCTGGAGATCCGGGGCGCTGGTAACCTCCTCGGCTCGGAGCAGTCCGGGCACATCGCCGCTGTCGGATTCGAGATGTACCTTAGGCTCCTCGAAGAGGCGGTGGCTCTGGCGAAGGGTCAGCCGGTCGAACGGGAGGATGCGGCCCCCGTGATCGTGGAGCTTGCTCTAGATGCCTACCTGCCCGTCGACTACGTTCGCGACGAGGTCGAGCGGGTCGACCTCTACCGCCGGGCCTCCGGCGTCCACGACCTGGCGGAGTTGGAAGATCTGGCCGAGGAACTGCAAGAACGCTTCGGGGAGCCCCCCGAGCCGGCCCTGAACCTGCTCGGTCTCTCCCGCATAAGGCTCCTCGCCCGGCGGATCGGCGCCACGGCGGTGAACTACCGCTCGGGGTCCTTGAGCATCACCGGCGTCACCGCGCCGTCGTCGGCGCCCGCCCTCATCCGCAGAGCGACCGGGGGCGTCGTGGGTGGCAGAGAAGGACGTGTCACGGTGCGCGACTCGACTTTAGACCCCCTGGAGTTCGCCAAGGAGACTTTGCAGGCACTGGAACGGGCTTTATAGTGGTCAGGTTTCAGGTGTCAGAAGGTCGTAGCGAGCGAAATTCGCGGATAAGCCGATACGCGGCGAGAACGCTAACATACTCCTCGCATTGTGTCGCCGAACTTTTCCCATCTTAGAGAAGCTAACTGCTGACACCTGATACCTGACACCTAACTGCTATAATTGCGCCGGTTTTTGGCTTCTCTGCGAGCGATATGAGGCAAGGATCCTGGTCTCTTGAGCAACTTCTTATCTGTAAGGGCGGTTTTCGTTTGGGGCTTTGCAGTTCTGGCCCTCTTGTTTTTGATCGGGTGCAGCGCAGCGGCGCCGACTTCCGAGGTTGATTCTGGGGCGAAAAAGGTCGTCACCTTCGACGGCGGTGAGGTTACCGAGGGCGAGGTGAAGGAGGGGGTCGACCGGTTGTACGCTTCGCAGGCCGCCGGAAGCGGAAAGTCCGCGCCGGAGGTCAAGCCGGGCTCGCCGCAGTTCGAGGCCGCCAAGGCGCAGGTCGTGCCGCAGCTCATAGCCTTCAACCTGGCGAAGGCCTACGCCCAGGAGAACGGCGTCGAAGTATCGCAGGAAGAAGTTCAGGAGGAGATCGACCTGATCAAGGAGCAGATCGGCCAGCAGGCTTCGGCCGCCGGGCAGGACGCGGACCCCGAGGATGCTTTCCAGGAGGCCCTGGACCAGTTCGGGTACACCGAGGACGAGTTCCGGGAGGAGGCCAGGACGAGCCTGCTCGTGCAGAAGGTCCAGGAAGAGGCCGTGGGCGACGTCGAGCCGACCCAGGAAGAGGTCGAGAACTTCTACGAGGAGAACAAGGATGCCAGGTTCACCATCCCCGAGCGGCGCTGCATAAGGCACATACTCTTCACCGAGGATCAGGAAGAGGAGGCCGAGGAGGTCAAGCAGCAGCTCGAGGCGGGCGGCAATTTCGAGGAGCTCGCCAACGAGTACTCCCAAGACCCCGGTAGCAGGGAGAACGGCGGGGATCTTGGCTGCCAGCCGCAGGGCGGCTTCGTCCCCGAGTTCGACGAGGCTGCCTTCGAGGCGGAAGAGGGCAGGATCTTGGGCCCCGTCGAGTCTGACTTCGGTTTCCACCTCATAGAGGTCACGGAGATACAGGAGGAAGAAGCGACGCCTTTGGAAGATGCCGCCCCCGAGATCGAGGCGCAGCTCTCCCAGCGGCAGCAAGCCACGGAGTTCGACGCCTGGATCCGGGACCAGCTGGAGCAGCGCGACGCGAAGTACCTCCCCGGCTACGACCCGAACGAGGCCCAGCAGCCGCCGGCGGTCGGCGCCCCGCCGGGGGGCTAGGATCCAGAGGGCGAAGCGCCGCATGAGGGCGTTCCCGAGGACGAGGGAGAGCCCGAGGACAACCCTCGGTGGCACCGTGGCGTCTAAAGGCGTAGAGTTACAGGGTATAACGATACTTAGAGCACAGAGGTCGGGACGATTCGGGAGGCTTGCTGATGACGGAGATCGTTGCGGTCCGCGGACGGGAGGTCTTGGACTCTCGGGGAAACCCGACGGTGGAGGTCGAGCTCGCGACGGTGAGCGGCTTCGTCGGCCGGGCGGCTGTGCCTTCGGGGGCTTCGACGGGCCAGAACGAGGCAGTCGAACTCAGGGACGGTGAAGGGAACCGCTTCCTCGGCAAGGGCGTCTCGAAGGCCGTCGAGAACGTCAATAGGGAGCTTGCAGAGGTGGTGTTGGGGGGGGACGCGACCGACCAGCGCTCCCTCGACATCGCCATGATCGAAGCCGACGGCACCGATAACAAGGGTCGCTTGGGCGCAAACGCCATCCTGGGCGTCTCTCTGGCGGCGGCCAAAGCGGCGGCAGAGTCGGCGGGGCTGCCCCTTTTTCGCTACCTCGGGGGAGCGGGGGCGCACACGCTGCCGGTCCCGTGCGCGAACATCATCAACGGCGGGGCCCACGCCGCGAACAACGTGGATTTCCAGGAGTTCATGGTCGTGCCGGTCGGCTTTTCGAGCTTCGCCGGAGCCTTGCGCTGCGTCGCCGAGGTCTATGGGAGCCTTAAGAAGCTACTCTCCGAGAAGGGGCTAGATGTTGGCGTGGGGGACGAGGGCGGCTTCGCGCCGGATCTCAAAGACAACGGGGCGGCCCTAGGCTTGATGGCGGAGGCCGTGGAGAGGAGTGAGTACTCTCTGGGCGACCAAGTGGCGTTCGCGTTGGATCCCGCGGCCTCCGAGTTTCACGAAAACGGCCTTTACGAGCTTTCGGGCGAGGGGAGGACCTTAAGCACCGAGGAGATGGTCGAGTACTACGTGAGGCTCGTGGAGGAGTATCCCATCTTGAGCATCGAGGATGGGCTCGCCGAGGACGACTGGGAAGGCTGGTCGATTATCACCAGAGAGCTCGGGGGGAAGGTGCAGCTCGTCGGCGACGACCTCTTCGTGACCAACCCGAAGATCCTCGCGCGGGGCATAGACGAGGGCATTGGCAACTCCATCCTCGTCAAGGTCAACCAGATAGGGACGCTCACGGAGACACTCCAGGCGATAGATGTCGCGCAAAAGTCGGGGTATACCACCATGATTAGCCACCGCAGCGGGGAGACCGAGGACGCGACGATCTCAGACCTTTCGGTAGCGGTGAATGCGGGACAGATAAAGACCGGGGCGCCGGCGCGCGGCGAGCGCGTCGCTAAGTACAACCAACTCCTCCGTATAGAGGAGGTTTTGGGGAGCGTTGCGTACTACCCTGGATGGGCGGCGTTCAATCCTCGTCGGGCGAGGGTTTAAGAAGATGGAGCGCCGGACGAAGATAGTCGCGACCTTAGGCCCCGGGACCTCTACGGAGGAGGTTATCCGGGAGCTGGTGCGCTTCGGGGTGGACGTGGCCAGGCTGAACTTCAGCCACGGTGACCACGAGTTGCACCTCAAGAATACCAATTTCGTACGCGAAGCGGCCGAGTCTTTGGGCCGCAACGTGGCGGTGATGCAGGACATCCAGGGGCCGAAGATAAGGGTCGGAGAAGTCGTAGGGGACACCGAGCTGGTCGAGGGGAACCGGGTGGTCGTGGCGCCGGGGGATTTCCTAGGTGACGCGAGTCGGCTCTCGACGCCTTACAAGCGGATAGTCCAAGACGTCGAGCCCGGGCACCGGATCCTCATCGACGACGGCCTACTGGAAATCAGGGTCGAGGAGATTGAGGACGGCGAGGTCGTCTGCCAGGTCGTGACCGGCGGTCCGGTCTCCTCGCACAAGGGCATGAACTTCCCGGATTCTTCCCTCTCTACAAAGGGCCTTACGCCGAAAGACCTGGAAGATCTGCGTTTCGGGGTCGAGGAGCTCGGGCCGGACTGGATCGCGGCCTCGTTCGTCCGCACCGGGGACGAGGTCGAAGAGATCAAGGAGAGGCTGCGGGAGTTCGGCGGGCACATCCCCGTGATCTCCAAGATAGAGAAGCACGAGGCCATAGACGACATCGAGAACATCTTAAAGGCTTCAGACGGGATCATGGTCGCGCGCGGGGACCTGGCGGTCGAGCTCTCGGCAGAGAGGGTGCCGGTGGAGCAGAAGCGCATCGTGGCCCGCTGCCGCCGCTTGGGGAAACCGGTCATCGTCGCGACCCAGATGCTCGATTCCATGATCCGCAATCCCAGGCCGACCCGCGCCGAGGTCTCGGACGTAGCTAACGCCATCTTCGATAGGACCGATGCGGTGATGCTCTCGGGCGAGACGGCGGTCGGGCGCTATCCCTTGCAGAGCGTCAGGGAGATGGACCGCATCTGCCGGGAGGCCGAGGGGGCCATAGATTACGGACGGGACATTGCCGCGTCCATCGAGTGGGGCCGGGGCGACCGCTACGACGCGCTGACGCACGCCGCCTGCGAGCTCGCGGAAGATCTGGACCTTGAGGCTATCATCACCGCAACCCAGAGCGGGCTCTCGTGCATAAGGGTCGCGCGTTTTAGGCCGCCGAACAAGATCCTGGCCGTAAGCCCCGAGGAGACGACGGTCAGGATGCTCGCTATGGTGTGGGGCGTCTCCGCCATAAGCGGCGCACAACGCGGCGGCGTCGAGGAGCGCTACGACGAAGCCGTGCGGGCCGCCCTGAAGTCCGGGCTCGTCAAGGAAGGCGACGAGATGATACTCACCGGGGGTTCGACGAGTACCATGCCGGGCTCCGCGAACATGCTGAAACTGCACACGGCAGGCGATGAAGAGTAGTCTTTACGTGGATCTGCCCCGGCCGCTAAAAGTGATCTTGTACGCGGCTCTCGTTGGCCTCCTCTTCGCCTCCTACATATCTCCCCTACAGGGGATAATCGAGAGCAAGAGCCGCATCGCCGAGCTCGAAACGGAGATATCCGCCCTAGAGGAGGAAAACGTCGCCAAGACGAGGCTCACGGAAGAGCTCGAAACCAACGAAGGCGTCGAGCGTGCCGCCCGCGAGCGCTACGGCATGATAAAGCCCGGCGAGAAGGTATACCTCGTTCCGGAGGATTAGGTGTCAGCTGTCAAGTTTTAGCTCGCGAGGGGAGATAGGGGCGGACCTGGCGTGATCTTGGTCCGTAGCCGGATCGGTCGGGAGGAATAGGAGAGAAAGATGGACCAAAAACAGCTGATGCCTGACGCCTATACAGACCGCAAAGCGGTCGCGCTCCAGCTCGGTCGAGAGCCTACCATATCGTTTCGCGTGGCCGCCCGGTGTCCCTCCGGCCTCCCGAGCGTAATAGAGAACGAGCGCAGCCGCAAGATGCCGACTAGCTTCTGGGTTACCTGCCCTACGCTTTCGGCGTCCATCTCCCGCGTCGAAGCTGAAGGGGGAGTGCGCGTCGCGCAAGAAGAGGTAGGCGCAGGAGCCGTGGACGAGGTCCATACCGAACACCTCAGGCGCTACGGCGCCCGGGTCGCTGGCGTCGGCGTACCCGGCGGGTATGTGAAATGCCTCCACGCCTTCACCGCCCTTCATCTGGCGGGCGTCCTACCCAACCAGGTCGCCGAATGGACCCTCGCCCGTTTGGAGAGGCCCTATGCAGATCCCGCACGCTGCGCCCCTTGCACGGAGCGCCAGGAGCAAACGGAGTAATTGCTATACTCGCGGGGACGGATCCGGGGGCGTAGCCCAATCGGCAGAGGCAGCGGACTTAAAATCCGTCCAGTGTGGGTTCGAGTCCCACCGCCCCTACTAGAGAAAAGTGCAATTTGCAGG
>JALZEL010000178.1 GCA_030862075.1 Actinomycetota bacterium
TCGTCCTCGACGCGAAGAGCCTGGGCAAGGTCGAGCGCTACTTCGAGGAGCACGGCCGCAAGACGGTCTTCGTGGGGCGTTTTGGTCCGGGTTTGAGGAGTATGACCCCGCTCTTCGCCGGGGTCAGCGGGATGAAATACCGAGACTTCCTCCCCTACAGCCTCGCCGCTACCACCACCTGGGCCCTCCTCGCCGCCACCGTAGGTTACGTCTTCGGCGAGTACTGGAACGAGCTTCTCGCCGTTGCCCGCTCCATCGGCTACGGCTTCGTCGTCTTGGTCGTCCTCCTCGTCGCCCTCTACGTCTACCGCCGCCGCAAGGCCAGGAAAAAAGCCGCTGACGAAGAGCTGAACGGCTGGTAACCCTCGACGCTGATCGAGCTGCCCGCCTACCCTAGGGCCAGTTCCAAAACGGCTTCCTTCACCGCCCCGACACTCTGTCCGTGCGTCGGAACAAAGCTCCAGCACAACTCTCCTTTTCTCTCTAAAGTTCGAGCCTCGATGTACAAGCCCCGACGAGTACCGGCACCGCGACAAGCGTAAACCACGCCCAAAGCTAGCACCCCAATCACTCGAACATTAGGTTCCACTTGAGTCATTTCATCTTTACTGAGCGATAAAGCGCGCTCTGTAGGGGTATATTGTTTGAAACAATGTGGTGAGATTAGCAGGTGCTCGGGCAAATCTCGGTAAGGTGTCTTTGGCCTTCAAGCTTCGCTATGAGAAAAAAGACCATGGACTACTCACGCTGGATCTTAGCGGCCCTCTTGGTACTGGTAGTCGGCTGCGGACAAGAGCAGTCGACCGCTGAAGAAGAGCAGACCACCACTGCCGCTACCGCCTCTACCAGCAGCCTGGACTACGTAGCTTTCGGTGACAGTTTGGCGACTGGCTACGGCTACAACAGCTACGTCGGCCGCTACGCTGCTCTCCTGGGCACGGACACGGGCGCGAAGGTGAACGTGAACAACCTGGGGATGAACGGTCTGACGAGCGGGCAGCTGCGCACCACCATCGAGAACGATCGGCGGGCCAAAGACGCCATCGAGCAGTCTGAGGTCATAACCATCAACATTGGCGCCAACGACTTGCTGCAAGCTCGCTCGAGGTACAAGGTCGGCTACTGCGGCGGCGCCGATAACCAGGATTGCTTGAGGCAGGCCGTGACCGACTTCCGGGCGAACTGGAACGCCATCCTGGACAGCGTTACCGGCCTGCGCTCGTCTAACGCGGTCATTATCCGGGTCGCGGACTTCTATAATCCATTTGTCGACCTCGACGCGTCGGTGATCAGCTGGCCCGCCAACGTCGCGAACGACCTCTCGGTTTTCGAGAAGTACCTGAAGCAAGTCAACACGCACATCGTCGAGTCCTCGGACGCCTACGGTATCCCCCACGCCAGGATCCACGAAGCTTTCAACGGCCCAAACGGCGCCGAGGACCCGAACGATAAGGGCTACATGCACCCAGATGGTATTCACCCGAACGACGACGGCCATGCCGCAATCGCCCAAGAGCTCAGGGAGCTGGGGTACGAGCCGCTTTACCGCTAGACTCTAACGTGAAGATCAGGCACCCGACGTCTCCTCAACCTCACCCCTTCAAGCTCAGGCGTCGGACAAGGCAGCCCAAAGACGGAGCACCTCCAACCCGAACCATTGCCCGCCGGTTGGCATCCGGAGCACCGAAGGGTTGCTCAATTTTTCGGGGTGCTGATCTTCTTTCCAATTCTTGCACTGATAAACTTTCACCAGAAGGAAGTTGCGAGGTGCGATGCCCGAGTCCCCGAACTCTGGAAAAACCAAAGATCTACGGCGGCTCAACCACGAGCTTTCGGTGCTCAACACAATCGCGCGTGAGCTGAATCGCTCGGTGGACCTGAGCGAGACGCTGGAATTTACCCTGTCGCAGGTTGCCGAGCTCTTGGACGTGAGGACTGGTTGGATCTGGCTGCTAAGCGATGATTCTTTGGAGCCCTACTTGGCTGCTTCCCAGAACCTGCCACCAGCTTTAGCTAACGACCCCCGCCGCATGGACGGAGCCGGCTACTGTTACTGCCTCGACACCTACGAAAAGGGCGACCTGAGCGGCGCGGCGAACGTCAACGTGCTCACCTGCAGCCGCCTGAAAGGCCTAGTAGACGGTACCGACGGCCTCCGTTACCATGCCAGCATCCCGCTCTACGCCCAAGACAAAAAGCTTGGCGTTATGAACGTCGCCAGCCCGGACTGGCGGAGCCTTTCACCGGAAGACTTGCAGCTCCTTTACACGATCGGCGATCTGCTCAGCATCGCTGTCGAGCGAGCCCGGCTCTTCGCCCGAAGCACCCAACTCGGCGCGGTCCAGGAACGCAATCGGCTGGCGCGCGAGATCCACGATACTTTAGCCCAGGGCCTTACCGCCACTGCGCTCCAACTCGAATCGGTCGACGCCCTGCTCGATGCCGGCTCGGATGTGGAGCAAGCCAGGGAACCGCTGCATCGCGCCCTCTCCCTGACCCAGTCCAACCTGGAAGAGGCCCGCCGCTCCGTGCTGGACCTCCGGGCCGCCCCGCTCGAAGAGCGCCCGCTCTCCGAGGCGCTCAGAACCCTCCTGGAGAGGTGGGAGTCGGAAACGGGAGTCAACGTGGTTTTTCTGGTGGTAAACGGCGCCCTTCCGCTGTCGCCTCGCGTCGAGACGGCCCTGTACCGCATCTGCCAGGAGGCCCTGAACAACGTGGCCCAGCACTCGGGGGCCGGGCGCGTAACCGTCCGACTCGTCGCCACCCCCGAGCAGGTCCTGCTCACCGTCGAGGACGACGGACGGGGCTTCGACGCTTCGGAGGTGCACGAAGGTCGCTACGGCCTCGTCGGGATGAACGAACGGGCGAGGACGCTCGGCGGCGACCTCGACGTAAGGAGCAGCCCCAGCGCAGGCACGAGGGTCGAGGTGACGGTGCCGCTGGAAGAGGTCTGAGGTTGGAGGAGGTGAAGATCCGGATCCTCGTCGCCGACGACCACCCGATGCTGCGCGAAGGCCTCGTAGCCGTATTGAGCACCCAGCCAGACCTCGACGTAATTGGCGAGGCTTCGGACGGCTCGGAGGTAGTGTGGTTGGCGGAGAGGCTCCACCCGGACGTCATCCTGCTCGACCTCGAGATGCCCAACGTGGACGGCGTGGCGGCCCTGGAGAGGCTGCGGGACGCCGACGCCCGGGCGCGAACCGTCGTCTTCACCGCCTACGACACCGACGAGCGGATACTGGGAGCTCTGCGAGCCGGGGCGCGAGGTTATCTGCTCAAGGGAGCGTCGCGGAAGGAGATCTTCGATGCCGTCCGCACCGTCCACTCCGGCGGCTCGCTGCTGCAGCCCGCGGTGACGAGCAGGCTGCTGGAGCACGTGGAGCGGGGCAACGAACGGCCGGAAGATCTCACGTCCCGGGAGCTCGAAGTGCTGGATCTCCTCGCCCACGGCCACAAAAACTCGGAGATCGCCGAAGAGCTGTTCATCAGCGAGCGGACCGTCAAATTCCACGTCAGCTCGATCCTCGCCAAGCTGGGCGTCGGGAATCGCACGGAGGCAGCCAGGATCGCCGCCCGCCGCGGGCTCCTCAGCCCACCTTGACGGAATTTGGGTAACGACCAGTCAGGATGCTCGACCCCCACGCGGGCGCCTCTGGGCAGGCTTGCACAGAACATGTACAATCCATGGCGAGGTGCGCAAACGAACGAGAGGAAGACCAATGAGCGAGGGTGCGCAAACGCCCATGAAAGGCGCTGTCAGGGACGCGATAAACGAGCAGATCAAACACGAGTTCTACTCCGCCTACGTTTACCTCTCGATGGCAGGCTCCTTTGGGGTAGCCAACCTCCCGGGGTTCGCCCATTGGATGCGCAGGCAGTACGAAGAGGAGACGGGCCATGCCCTGAAGTTCTTCGATTTCCTCTTAGATCGCGGAGAGAGCGTGCAGCTTTTGCCCCTCGAAGGGCCCCCGCACGCCTTTCGGTCGCCGCTCGACACCTTCGAGCAGGCCCTCGAGCACGAGAAGGAGATAACCTCCCGCATCCACGAGCTCTACGACCTCTCCGTCCAGGAGGGCGATTACCCGGCGCAGGTCCTGTTGAACTGGTTCGTTACGGAGCAGGTCGAGGAGGAAAAAGTTGCCACCGAGATCGTCGAGAGGTTGAGGATGGCCGACGACGACAGCGCCGCCTTGCTCTTGTTGGACAGGGAACTGGGCGAACGGTAAGGTATCTCCCAAGGCCGGCGCTCGCTACGATGGTTTATAGTTGCATGTGACCTGGTGCACATTCCTGGCCGAAGTACTTGCCCTTTGGAAGCCCGCGCGGGTATGATTGTCTGAGTTTCTGCAAACGGTTCTCAGCAGAGAACCAGTGGAGAAGGGCTCGAGAAGCGAGTGGACGCGGGGTTTCAAGACAAGGTGCTGGCCGCCTACAACTCTCGCAGTCGCGTGATCCGGGGCGGGGACGGAACCATACATCTCTTTTGGGAGGCGTTGAGCGTCCGCATGGCCCAGGACGAGTTCGTGGGCTTCGCTCGCCTCGTTACGGAGGCCCCGGAGTGTCCGGTGCGCTGCGGGGAGCTGGCAAGGGGCTCTTGCGGGCGGGCGGTCAAGTGTTCTATGGGCCAGATCATGGTCTCCCACAGCAACCTGACCCTGTGGTTCTCCCCTGAGGAGTTTTGTGAGTTCCGCCGTCTGATCGTCGGGGCGCGCCGGCAGCTCGCGGACGCCGAACCTCTACCCACCCTGGGGATACGCTGGACACCGCAGAATCAGGAGTTTTTCGGGCCCAACTAGTTCGCTTTCCGAGCGAAGCACCAGTCGGCCTCTGGCCAGGCCTCTTTAACGACACGCTGCCGAAGAATACCGGCGAGCATACACCCTGAGAGGACAGCTCACCCCTCGCCGAAGAGCGCGTATCGCTTCGTCCGAACGAGCTGCACAACAGCTTCCGACCTGCATCGCTGATCCAGAACACACCTACGAACCAAGCCCTTGATACGGGACTTGTGGCCCTTCGATAACGATCCGCACTGTACTTTCGTACAGGCAAAAACCGTCCCTACAGACGATCACACAAGCCTCCCCACCAGATACATTCTATTCAAACTAACCGATTCGGAGGCATATACCATGACCGAACGTTCTTTCAAGACTGCCTTGATCACTGGCGCTTCG